>CALVTI010000035.1 GCA_944361835.1 uncultured Clostridia bacterium | reverse complement strand
AGGGCTTTTGGGGGAGGTATAAAACAAAAGAAAACCCAGTCGTCTTGGGCTTTGAAAATATTGAGCCTGAGGGTATAGTTCATGCGCTTGCGGCCGACTCGTTTTCAAGCGCGAATATAGACAAGACCCAGCCGGGCCTTGTCACAAATGCTGTCCCGTCGTATAGACCTCTCAAAGACTTTGTAGACCACACCAAAAACTTCAATGAGATAGTCTACAAACAGAGATTTAGAGGCAAGGTCTTAAAGCCATCATATGTCGTGGCGATAGACAAAATCTCAAACAAAGAAAGAGAATTTGCAAAAGAGTTCAAAATTCCTATCCTAAAACTCGACAGCAGTATGTATTTGACTGAAGATAGAGAATATTTGACAAAAGCCGAAACAGAAGGTCGTGACTTTGTCGAGTTTAGGCCATATTAACGATTTAGAAATCTCGTCCATACAACGAGGTTTCTTTTTTGTTCCTCGCGCGACGAGTCTTCGCCGTGGCCAGAGTGAACGACGCTGAAGTCATAACCCAAAATCTTTTTTATGCTAGCTTTGAGCTCCTCTTTGTTTGAGGTCAAAAGGTCATATCTCCCCACGCTCGTTTTGAAAAGAAAATCTCCTGCAAAGAGCTCGCCGTTTAATAAAAACGAGACACTGCAGTTTGTGTGCCCGGGCGTAAAAATTGGCAAAACGTTTGTGCCGTTTATCAAAATTTCACTCTCTTCGCTGATTTGACTAAATCGGTCACGAGCAGTTTTTAAAACAAGTTCCTCGCCATAATTTTCGGCAGGGGAGTAGAACTTTGAGATGGCGCGCTCATGGGCATAAATCGGGCAAGAAAAGGCCCTAGCGTAATCGTCAAGGTGAAAAATATGGTCATAGTGACCATGAGTGATAAATATTGCGTCAGGCGCTCTTTTCAAATTTTTTTTGAGTTCGTCCAGGCTGGCGCCAGCGTCGAATATCAAAACAGTTTTGCCGTCATCATAGATAAAAGTGTTGCTGTCTAGCGTTTTAGATACAAGCCTCGTCGTCATTTATGTCTCCTATAATATATAGTGTTCGCAACCATAAATTGTGTCTTTGTCAAAATAAAATTTCTTTACGTAGTTTTTGGTGTTTGAAAGGACAAGCTTTGCAAAGTTTAAAGTGTTTAGGTCGTTTTCATATTTTGAAAAGGTCTCTTTTTTTGCTTTTTCATAAGAACTGCCTTCAAACATTCTCATCATAACGCCTCTTAGCATGAGCATCATATACATATCGCCCAAGTCGCGACCGGCTAAAACCTGGTTCTCAAAATTCTCCCATTTTTCTCTGTAGACTGGGTCTATGCATTTTATTGAAAATTTTTCTCTTTCTTCCAAAATTTCTCTCGCATCAACATTTTTGTCGTTTAGCGCAGACATGAGTTCATAAACCCCATTCATACTCCCACCCCTTATAAAAACTTATACCACACCAGAGACCAAAAGGGCAAATATTTTAAGTAGTGCAAGAGCTATTTTAAAAGAAGTTCGGCATAAGCTCTAAATTCAGTAAGAAAATCTTCGATCTTATCCTTGTCTTCATATTTATCAAACATTAACTTAATTCCAGCATAGCTTTTTTCGTTATGAACGCCTATGCCAAAATGGTCTTTTGTAAGTTCTAAAAAGTTATCCTGATTATCTTCGTCTATCATTTGAGAGGATTTTTTATCCAAAAAGTTATATAGGCGAAGATAGAGAACCTCTCCTAGTTTATAAGTAAAGGAAAAGTTTTGGGACGATATAGTTACATCAAAGCTGACATGCAGATGGTCTTCGCTTTTTAGGTTTTCAATTTCAATTTTTCCGTTTTTTAATGTATATTCTATTTTCATAAGCTCAGTATACCAAACGACAAGTTGTTTTTCAATAAAAATTTGATATTATTCTTTTAGTAGGGCAGATTTTTTATAAAAGAGGGCAGAGGCTAAAAAAATTTTATAAAAATTGGCAAATGTGAGTAAAAGTGTCGTGACTTTTTGAGAAATATTGTATACTATGTTTGTCGAAAGGAGGTACTTATGGGGTACAATATAAAAACGCTCACTAGTGATTTGGTTGCAAGAGGCATGGCCGATGGTGGCCTTGTGGCTTGGGGCCAATCGGGAAATGGTTGGTTGTTTGGGGCAATGGCGGCTATCGCGCCTATGCACGCTATTTCCAAACAGGGTGACAAAATTTTAATCACTCCATTTTCAAATAGTCAAATAAAGTATGAAAGCTGTGTAGCGATTGATAGGGCTAGCATAGAATCAGCCAAAGTTAGTGGCGGACTGTTTGGAGGCAAGCTGACAATAGTTCTTAAAAATGGTGAGACAAGAAAATATGCTATCACGCAGGGCAAAGATGCCGCAAGAGAGATACTTTCAATTTTAGGTTTTTAAACGGAGACAAAATGAAGTTCAGCGAAAAATTAAAGAAGTTAAGACAAGAACAAAACCTCACTCAAGATGACCTTGCGGACAAAATCTTTGTCACCCGCACTGCCATCTCAAAGTGGGAGACCGACAACGGCTATCCTAGCATAGAGAGTCTAAAGCTCTTGTCAAGACTTTTCAGTGTCACAGTAGATGAGCTTATAAGCGACGAAGATATAAAGATAAAGGAAGACCTTGAGTTTAAAAGATCTAAGACCAATCATATCATAGCTTTGGTCGGCTCGGCGCTGGCTTTGATAAGTTCAGTTTGCATGTTCTTCGTCGAAAACGCGATCTTGTATGGCGCTGTCGTCGGCCTAGCTTTGATTGGCGCTTGCATATACTTCGGCTTCACCCAGCTTTCACTTGCATATTACAGAGATAAAAAACTATCTAAAAAACAAAGTGCTTACCGAAGCTTTAGAGAAATATTCTCAGCCGTAGTCCTGTTTCTAGTTCTCTTCAGCACAGTAAGCAACATTTAAGGAGTAGGCTATGGATAATAAGGCTTTAATTAAAAAATTAAAAAATAAAGGTATCGTTTTTGCAAACGGCCTCACTAAAAATGAGTTTGCAAAAATAGAAGAGCTTTATAACATCAAATTTCCAAAAGAGTTAAAAGAATTTTTGGCAGAAGGTTTACCTTTTGCGATATACAGATCGACCCCACGAGTTGTTGCTGCTGGCGAAAAAAGATATTCCCACTATGAGTCGCTTTTCCCTATATGGAATGATTTTAGCGAGGAAAATATAAAGAAAATAAAAGATTGGATTTCGCATCCAAAAGCCTCCCTAAGAGAAATATACAAAGAAACTAAAAAAGATAAAATAGATTTTGTTAGAATTTGCAGTGATTTACATTTAAATTCTAAAAAGCAAATAAAAGAAATAGATAAAGATTTTGAAGATTTTGTAAACAACAAACTTGAAAATACCATTCCAGTTTTTGCTCATAGGTATATTTTGCAGAAAGAGAACTCTCCAGTTCTTATAATTCTGCAAGCTGATGACATATATTCTTATGGAAATAATTTAGAAGACTATTTAAATCGCGAATTTTTAGATAAAAAATTAAAATTGAGCTCCAAAAAACATAATGAAGCAAATGCTGGCAGTTGGGACTTAGTAAAGTATTTTGGTTTCGAAGACGAAACACGCGAAACGTTGAAAAATGACTCTAAGCAGAATCAGTTATTTTTTGATATGGTTGAAAAATTTCCTGAGCTTTGTGAAAAATACAGTGAAGATGACTTAATAAATGATTATAGTCAAAAACGGGAAATTATGCTGTATTTGTTTTTTGCTCATGTATTTGAAGTTATAGAGTATAAATTTCAAAAGGGAAATAAGGATTTTTTAAAAAGAATATTTGCATATATTGAAGAATTGCTGACTAAGGATGAAGATTTGGCAGGGCCAGTTCGTTATGAAGTTTTAAAAAACATTGCCGCAGATGAGCGCTTTAAAGGCATTGAGGGTTACTTCGGGGAAGAAACAATGAAGGCATTTGAAGACGCTTGCGAATACCACAAAGAAATACGTAAAAGTTTAGAGTCTTTTGAAGATTAAGTAAAAGTATCAACACTTTAATCAAAAATGAACAAACTCTCGAGGCTCGATTAAGAATATTTATATATTTACTTCATTATAATAGGAGAAAATATGGAAAAATTAAAAAAATCAAAGTGGAATGACTTATTTTTCGATATGATTGAAAAATTTCCTGAACTTCGTGAGAATTATAGCGAAGATGATTTAATAAGTTATCGTCGAAACGGGGAAATTGAGGGAGTTTATCCTCATGGGCATGTGTATGATGTGATAGAGCATAATTTTCAAAAGGGAAATAAGGATTTTTTAAAAAGAATCTTTGCGTATATCGAAGAATTGCTAGCTAAAGATGAAGATTTTGTACGTCCAATTAGAATTGAAATACTAGAACGCTTTTATGGAAATGGCCGCGTTAGAGGCATTGAGAACTACTTTGGTGAGCAAACTACAAAGGAGTTCAACAATATTTGCAAAGATTATGAACAAATCAAGAAAGCTTGTGATAAATTTCTTGTGCCACTATGCAAAAAATTCCCAAATATTAAACAAAAAATAGCAGAAGAGGGAGATTTTTTTAAAAATTCACTTCCATTAATTTGTTCATTCGTCGTCGCAAATTATTTAATTGATTTATATAGTAGTGACGTTAAGGAAGAATTGGATAAGCTTATTCAGTATATAGGGGATTTTTTAGAAAATGCTTATAAAGAAGGCGACACTGAAGCTGATGACCTTATCTATTTGTATATATTGGAAAATATAATCGACGAACGCGACTTAATTAAATATATTAAATCACATTGCAATGGCGTTTTGTTAAAAGATGTTGAACAATTGGAAAAATCTATGGGCTTTACTGAGTAGCGATTAGTTAAATTAAATGAAGTTTTAAAAATAAATTCTTCTTTGTTATATTATTAAAAATAACCGCAACTTTTTTTCTTCTTTTTTTATTTTTTATTTCAAAAACAACCCAACGTAAATAAGAGTGAAAAATAAAAAGTGAAGCAAGAAGAGTGCAAACAAAAAACTCTCAAAGCCCTGAGAGTTTGTTTTTGTTTGGTGCGGATGAAGGGACTTGCTCCGCGGTCAAGCATTCGCCAGAGGTTTTGCGCTATCACGCCAGGTCGGGGCCAAATGCCACACCGGGCATTTGTCCTTTCCTCCCGTTCAAGTCCCGATGAACTGTAGTTTTAAAAATAAATTCTTCTTTGTTATATTTTTAAAAAATAACCGAAATTTTTATTTTTTCTTTCTTATTTCTTATTTCAAAAACAAACTAATGTAAAAGAGGAGTGAAGAATGAAAAGTGAAGAAAGAAGAGTACAAACAAAAAACTCCCAAGGTCTTGGGAGTTTGTTTTTGTTTGGTGCGGATGAAGGGACTTGAACCCCCACGGTTGCCCACTAGATCCTAAGTCTAGCGCGTCTGCCAGTTCCGCCACATCCGCAAGTGGAGATATATTATCACAACTTTTTGTTTTTTGCAACAATTTTATTATGTTATTGCTCATCTTTTTGCCTTTGCTTGACTTTGTAGGGCGGGGTTTGGTAAATTAGAGTTATGAAAGAGAGAGTTATTACTGGAGTAAAGCCTACGGGGCTTGTCCATATTGGAAATTATTTTGGCGCGATAAAGCCTACGCTTGAGATGAGCAAGAGCTTTGAGACGCTTGTTTTTCTCGCTGACTATCACGCTCTAAATTTTATCACTTCGGCAAAGGAGCTTAGAGAGTTTAGCCTTAGGCTCGCCTCGACATATCTCGCTTGTGGCTTAGACCCAGAGAAGATTGTGTTTTTTAGACAGAGCGATGTGCCTGAGACTTTTGAGCTCAACTGGATACTCAGCAATGTCACTCCTAAAGGCCTTATGAACAGGGCGCACGCCTACAAGGCTATAGTAGAGGCAAACGAGAGCGAAGGGCAAGATAGAGACCACGGCGTAAACATGGGGCTCTACAACTATCCCATCTTGATGGCTGCGGACATACTAATTTATGACACAAAATATGTCCCAGTTGGCCTTGACCAAAAACAGCACTGCGAAATAGCTAGAGACATAGCCCAATATTTCAACAAGCGCTACGGCGAGACCTTTATGCTTCCAGAAGCCAAAATTAGCGAGAGCGTGGGTACAATAGTCGGCCTCGACGGCAGGAAGATGAGCAAGAGCTACAACAACACCATAGAGCTCTTTTGCGACGAAAAGACGCTTCAAAAGACAATAAACAAAATCGTGACTGACAGCCGGACTCCAGGCGAACCTAAAGACGCAGACTGCACGCTCGCAAAGCTCTATGAGTTGTTTGCGACCAAAGACGAAGCTCAGGACTTCAAAGAGGACCTAAAGAGCGGGCTCGGTTGGGGAGAAGCCAAGAAAATGCTTTTTGAGAAGATGAACAGCTTCATAAAGCCAATGAGAGAAAAATATGACTATTATGTCTCAAATCCAGACCTTGTCGAAAAGATATTGCAGGCTGGAGCAGAAAAGGCGAGACTCATCGCTAGAGCTACGCTCAATAGGGCAAGACAGGCAGTTGGAGTCAATAAAAAAGAGAGCTGAGTCACAGCCCTCTTTTTTTGGAGCGGCAGACGAGGATCGAACTCGCAACCCCTAGCTTGGGAAGCTAATGCTCTACCATTGAGCCACTGCCGCATACATCTTATTATACCAAAGCTTTAAAACTTTTGCAACCTAAGTCGTAAAATATATTAAGAAAAATATCAAAAGATGTACATAAATTTCAAAAATCGGTTGACACAAACAGGTGATTGTGATATTATAGCAAAGTCTACAGAAAAGGTAGGTAAGGTGTTTTGCGGGTGTAGCTCAGTGGTAGAGCTCCAGCCTTCCAAGCTGGCTGCGAGGGTCCGATTCCCTTCACCCGCTCCATTTGCGTCTGTAGCTCAGCTGGATAGAGCAGTGCCCTTCTAAGGCAAAGGTCGGGGGTTCGAATCCCTCCAGACGCACCAGCTGTGGTGGGTATAGCTCAGTTGGTAGAGCGCCAGATTGTGGCTCTGGAGGTCAAGGGTTCGAGACCCTTTACTCACCCCACAACACTTTTTTGGGGTGTCGCCAAGCGGTAAGGCATGGGACTCTGACTCCCACATCCCTAGGTTCGAATCCTAGCACCCCAGCCAAATTTCATACCCACATTCGTTGGGGTGTCGCCAAGTGGTAAGGCACGAGACTTTGACTCTCGCATGCGTAGGTTCAAATCCTGCCACCCCAGCCATTGCTACATTGAAGAGACAAAATATGGATCGCTAGCTCAGTTGGTAGAGCATCTGACTCTTAATCAGGGGGTCCAGGGTTCGAGCCCCTGGCGATCCACCAAAATGGTTCACTAGCTCAGTTGGTAGAGCACTTGACTTTTAATCAAGGGGTCCCGGGTTCGAGCCCCGGGTGAGCCACCACGAAAGGGAAAGAGCCGATTTCTTAGAACAAAATATCTAACAAAAAAAACAGCCCCACGAGGAGCTGTTTTACTTTGCTTTTATATACCAATCAGTATAAAGATTAAGTAAACTTTTTTTAGAAATATCTGGGTCAAAACTTGTATACACGTCCATTGTCAAAATTGACGAAGCATGGCCCATATAATGCTGAATGTTACGCTGGACATGACCTAAATAGTGCATATTAGTAGCATATGTATGCCTAAACATATAAAGTGTACCTTCAACCTTAATTTGATAAAAATATTTGTAAACCCTTTTTCTAAACTTTTTCAAATCACATTTTAAAAACTTTTTCTCTTTAACGCTACTTAATAGTTCAAACATTTTTTTGGATATAGGTATTTGCCTTACAGCATTTTTTGTTTTAGTCCCATAAACAAATATATATTTCTTAGTCAAATTTGACTTATCCAAATTTATCATTTCGGCTGGCCTTAAACCACAAAATAACATTACATAAACACGTACTCTATCAAGAGGCTGAAGCAAATTCGAATGCTTAAAAATTTTTATTTGTTCTTTAAGCTTGAAAGCCTCTATCTTTTTCTTGTGTATTTTACCTTTCTTTAAAAAAGCACCAACATTCTCATTGACCATCTTAAGCTCATATGCTTTAGAAAATAACTCTTTAACCAATATGTATGTGACTTCCTTAATACGCGTTTTAGGGAGAATATTTAAAAGTTTTTGCAAGTCTAATACTGTTATTTCATGGAGAGCTTTTTTCAAATTTAGATGATTGCGAATAATACGTAAATAATACACATATGTTTCTTTTGAAATACCTTGCTTTTTAAAATTCTCTAAATACCATAAAGCGAAATCAGGAAGAAGCAGGGGGATATCATCATAGTGTTTTATCTTATTCTCAGGAAGCAACTCTAAAAGTAAATTTTTTAGAGAACTTAACTCAGCTTTTAAAGCTTCTAATTCATTCAAAAAAATTTCTCCTAAAGCTCAGCTCTTAGCTTAAAAATTAATTGAGTTATATACTGCTTTTCTTCCTCACTAGTTTTATAGAATAGCTTTAAAACCTCAAGCCTTTTAATTTCTTTTTTAATTCTTACTTTCTTATAAGCTTCTTTTTGCATTCTTAACCTCACTAATAATTTAAAAACCCCTCAGGAACAGAAGAGGGTGGAACTTCTGCCGACTCTAACTGTTCGCTATTATTCGAGTCTTTTTCTACGTGTATCTTTCCAAAACTATCAAACCTTAAAATTTTATGAATACGCCTTTCGAGAGCTCTAAACAAAACTGGTGTTTCTGCTAGCTCTTTTGCGTATATTTTATTTAAAGATAAATTCGAAATAATGTAAACCTTTGTATAGCAAGCCCATTTTATGCAACCTAATCCTCTTAATTGATACGGGAATTTATCCAAAAGTTTATTCATTTTTTGAATACTCCATTGTCCTATAAACTCATCGAGCAACAAACAATTTTGAGCATTGTAATTAGTAAAAGCTGAATTATCATAAGTATCCACACCAAAAAGATTTTTAGGGTCTTCTAAGTTTCGAACATAAGTACTTTTCCCCACACCCTCGGCGCCATAAATGTACGTAACCTCTAAAGCTCTATTCTCGCGACTAAAATACTCATACTTTTCGTCATTTCTTAAAGAGTCTAGTTTGTTTAAATAACTAAGATATAGAGTTGGAAAAAGTTCCTTAAGCTCTTTTTTATCAGCCCCGGCAGAACAAAGCTGTAAAAACTCTTTTATGTCAGTTCGAGAACGTTGCTCAGAGAACTCGCCTATTTCAAAAGGTCCTGCAATACGAGTTTCAGTTTTTGTAGCATATTCTCTCAACTGCAAATTCGAACCTCTAGCTTTGTCTATGTAAGCTGTAGGGAAATATCTTTTTATAGTAGCAAAACGTTTTGAAATATTGAATATTATTCCGCCTTGAAAATGCTTTGTTTCTTCTTTTCCTTGCTCAAGCTGAAAAACAACATATTTTCTATGCTCGAGGTTAGAAAAATAGTTTATAGCTGAGTCAATATCTTTAAAAAATGGGCGCTTTATTACAAATTCTTCATCTTCAAACTCATTTTGTTTTCTTTTAATTTTTACATACTTAAATAGAAAATAATCTTTATTATCTTCTTCTTCCAAAATACTAAGGTCATACCAATCCTCTCTAACTGGTAAAGTATTTGAGGAAAGGTCAACCTCTTCCATGTCTTCGAAAAAAGGATTATTGATAGTAAAAAACCAACGCCGAGTCTGCGCAGAAGACTCAATTGTCGACTCTTCTTCTAAAATCTCACTCATTTTAACCTCGAATGCGTCAAAAACTGCCTCTATGCGTCACGCGCGTCAAAGTCTCTTGTAATAAAAAATATGGCAGAAACCCTTTATTTTAAAGGAGTTTTTATTTTTATGCGTCAATGCGTCGCAGTTGGACAGGTAATATTCTACTGTCCTGTTGCGGGGCTGACGCCCCGCAACAACACTACGACAGAATATCTTCTTGAAAGCTGGGCTTTGAAGAGGCTTCGAAGAATGCCCACCGGGCAAGCTAGGGCGGGGCTCTGCTGGCCTGTTTGTTATAAAGGTGGGGGATATAGTAGCCACCGGGCTACTATCACAAAATATAACAAATAAAGCCATTACAGGCACCGTTTGCCTTGCCGAAGCTGGGCTTTGCCCCTCAGCCACTTCCGCCCATTTCATGGGCTATAATACCCTAGCCAAGAAGAATTCGCGGGTATAAATAAAAACAAGCATTTCTGCTCAACTATCATCTCCGTTTTGAGTTTTTTGAGCAGTCTTTATGACTTCGTCCTGGGAAATAACTGTTATTTCTGTGCTTGTAGAAGACGGCTTATCATAATTTTGGCTAAACATACCATCGCCCTCAGGTTTTATCTTTGGAAGTTCAACAAAGACTTTGGCCTTTTTGTTTATAATACTTAAACCTTTTCTAAAATCTCTATTGATTGACCTTACAGCACGTCTATAAAAAGACCTAGGGACACATTCGCCATATGTATTTATAAGCAAAAAGAGCTTACAACAATCTTCAACCAAAGTACCTTTTAAATCTAATCTAATCATAAGATTTCTACCTCATCATTATAAAAGTCTGCCGAAGATGACTTACTCTTCCAATAACCATCGGGGACATTGAGACCAAAACTATCCTCAAATTTTTCAACGTCTGCAATAGACCGAATTTCTGGAAATTCAGCTTTATAAAAGTCCTCTTCTCGACGACCTTTTAAAAACAAATATTTACAAAAATAACTGTCATAGTTTTGAAAGAGACATTTGTCACAAGTTATAATTTCATCTTTAAAATTCTCAAGCTTTCCATTATCTAAAAAAGACTGTACGTCTTGCCAATTTTCCCAAGTCCTAACTTTCCATTTATGACCAACACAGAACCCCCGATTATCTTTTAACTCTTTCACCTCAAGACACTGAATAAAAATGTCGCAAAGCTCCCTCACACTGGGCAAAATAAGGCGAGGTCTTTGAGTATCTAAAATAAAATCGACACCCCAATGTCTAGATGTCTCAATGGCTCCAGAAATCTCAGACCTAAAGTAACCAGCCATGTGGCTGTTAAACACCCTTTGCGCCTCAGTTATGGCCAACAAAGAACCTGGAGGGAGAAGATATGTTTTGTACCCATCTTTACACTTAAAACCAAACCTAAAAGGATTAAACGCATTAATTCTTAGATTTGGTATTTTAGTCCCTTGAGAATTGACATCGAAATTAGCAAAAGCAAGGTGTTTGTAATTACTTGAAAAATGATAACCCATTCCATTCAATACCTCAGTTTTTTGTCGAAGCTGAAAAGTATCCATTAAACCATTAAGCATTTTTTCAATCAAAAACTTTACTGATAATAATGTTTTCCCGCTTCCTCTTTTTCCAAAAATCAAAATCATACTCACTCCTTTTAACTTTGACCTAGCTCATCAGTATAGGGAAGTCATGTCCTATAGACTAAAAGGTGAGTGAGCGCCTTTTAGTTTCGCTTTTATTCTTAACTCTTCAGCGTGAGATGGAATAATACAGAGCTCACGGACAAGGGGAGAGCCCCTTGTTTCGTTATATTGTTTTTCTTTTATAGCGCGGGTGCGCTTTTCTATATCTATAGTTATTTGCTTGATTAATTTGGCGTACAGCCGTGGCATATCCACTTAAAGAAGCCCTATCAACAGCGCTTAAATTCTTATAAGTCGTACTGTCAAAAGCCATACGCTCTCTTTCCTTAAAACTCTTTGACAAAAAGTCAGAGCTTCTCAAAATACCTGTTGGACGGCCAGAAAAATCATAAAATATTCTAGGCATGCTTAATCTCCTCTTATTTGTTTTCTTTTTGTTTTTGCAGATAATCTTCATAAACAGCTTTTAAAACTATCTCAAAAGCTCTTCCTAAGAAATACCTAAAAATAGTCCCATCCATTAACTCAACACGAACACATATGTATTCTTTGGTGACATTAGTCTCTTCTTCAACTGACGTCTCACGGACTATCTTCTTATCTTTAACGGCTTGTCCTTTAAGATTTTGTAAAACTTTAATTGCTTCAAACTCTGCTGGGTCCATGAAGATATCTGTAGCACTACCATTAATTAGGACAATGTGCAAATAATAGTTTTTTC
>CALVTI010000034.1 GCA_944361835.1 uncultured Clostridia bacterium | reverse complement strand
CACCTCAGTCAAAGAAGCCAAAGAGAGAGTTAAGGCGGCCATAAAAAACTCTGGCTTCAAATATCCTCAAGGCAAGCTCACCATAAACCTTGCGCCGGCTGATAGGAAGAAGGAGGGCTCGAGTTTTGACCTCGCTATAGCTGTGGGTATTCTCTCTTCTACGGGCCAGCTGGAGAGCTCTGGATACAAAGATTTTGTGTTTTTGGGCGAGCTTTCGCTTGAGGGAAGCGTGAGGAAAGTTAATGGCGTTTTACCTCTTTTGATAGCCGCAAGAAAAGAGGGGTATAAAAGATTTGTAGTCCCAAGACTCAATGCAAAAGAGGCTAGCTTCATAAGCGGGATAGAAGTCTACACAGTCGAGTCGCTCGCAGAGACTGTGAGCTTTTTGAAGGGCGCTTTAGAGCTTAGTCCTGTCGTGACGTCAAAGTATGAGGACATTGTCGGCGAAAGAGAAAACTATTTAGATTTTAAGAATGTCAAAGGCCAAGCCAGTGCCAAACGCGCGCTAGAGATAGCGGCAGCGGGCGGGCACAATGTCTTGATGATTGGCCCGCCAGGGAGCGGAAAGACCATGCTCGCCAAGTGCTTTCCGGGCATTCTCCCAAACATGACCTTTGAGGAGGCGCTTGAGGTCACAAAGATACACAGTATAGCTGGCGAGCTGGACTATAATAAAGGCATTATAATAGACAGACCATATCGCTCGCCTCATCACACGGCGTCGCTCGTCAGCCTTACTGGCGGAGGACGAAACTCAAAGCCGGGCGAGATAAGCCTTGCGCATAATGGCGTGCTCTTTCTAGACGAGATGCCAGAGTATCCTAGGCAGACCCTAGAGACACTCCGTCAGCCTCTTGAGGATGGCACCATAACTGTGGCTAGAGCTTCACTGACTGTCACATATCCAGCAAATTTCACGCTTATCGCCAGCATGAATCCGTGTCCTTGCGGTCACTACGGCTCTAGGACGACAGAGTGTAGGTGTACGCCTGCGCAAATACATAGATACCTTTCAAAGCTCTCAGGTCCGCTCATGGACAGAATAGACCTTCATGTAGAGGTCGACAATGTGAGTTATCAAGACCTAAAGAGCTCAGCTGAAGAGGAGAGCTCGGCTAGCATTAGGAAGAGAGTAAACAAGGCTAGACACATTCAGCTTGAAAGATTTAAAAACCAAAAAAATTACAGCAATGCCAAAATGGGCGTCGCACAGACGAAAAAATATTGTCAGCTCAGCCCTGAGTGTGAAGAGCTCATGGAAGTGGCGTTTGAGTCACTAAAGCTCAGCGCAAGAGCGCACGACAGAATTTTGAAGGTGGCTAGAACTATAGCCGACCTCGAGGGCAGTGAAGCTATACTGCCAGAGCATCTCGCTGAGGCCATTCAGTATAGGTCGCTTGATAGAAAATATTGGGTTTAGGAGAAAAAATTGTACACTTTAGATGAGCAGGCAGTCATTTGGCTCACGCTATATGATTTCATAACGCCTAAAAAAGGAAGAGAGATTTTGGAGCTTTTTGAAGAGCCTGGGTTGTTACTTGAGAATTTTCTCGACAAAGAGCTTGAGATAGGCGAGATAGTCGGCGAGGACAACTTAAAGAAGATGAAAAAATATTATAGCCAAAATCTCTTGCCAGACTATTTAAAAAATTTGGAAAAGCTCGAGGTGAAATGCCTTACTTATCTTAGTGAGGACTATCCTGAGCCTCTCTTGTTTTTAGACGGAGCCCCGCTTTGTCTGTTTTGCAAAGGCGACATTTCACTTTTAAAAACAAGGTGTATCGCCATCGTAGGCTCTCGCGCCACGTCAAACTACGGAAAGATTATTACTGCGCAGTTTGCTCGGGCGCTAGCAGAGAACGGCTTTACAATAGTCTCAGGGCTAGCGCTTGGCGTAGACAAGATTTCGCACGAAAGCGCGCTAGACTGCGGAGGCAAGACTATCGCCGTCCTCGGCAGTGGTTTTAACTATCTCTATCCAGCCGACAATGCCATGCTGGCTAAGAGGATAGCTGAGAAAGGACTTTTGATAAGCGAGTATAGGCCGAGCGTCAAGGCCGCACTTTTCACCTTTCCGCAGAGGAATAGGATTATAGCTGGGCTCTCGCTTGGCGTGCTCATCACAGAAGCAGGTGAAAAGAGCGGAAGCCTTATCACAAAAGAGTATGCTCTTGAGTATGGCAAAGACATCTTTGCTGTGCCAGGGAATATAAACAGCCCAAGAAGCGCTGGCACAAATAGGCTCATAAAGTCCTGTCAGGGCGCGTGCGTAACTTCGCCTGATGACATACTCGAGTTTTATGGTATAGAGAAACAAAAGAAGAAAAAGACTAGGCAGTTGTCCATAAACGAACAGCTCATTTTTGACGCCTTGCAGGCGGGAGAGCTTACGCTTGATGAGATACAAGAAAAAACAAAGCTGGACATAAAAACTTTAAACAGCTGTTTGACAACTATGCAAATTAGTGCTTTAATAAGAAAGTTGCCTGGAAATGAATACACTTTGCAATAGGAGATTTAGTTGAAATTAGTAGTTATAGAAGGGCCAGGAAAGCTTGGCACTTTAAAAAAATATTTGGGGAGTGACTATGATGTCGTGGCCACAAAAGGCCACATTAGAGATCTCCCAAACAAAGACCTCGCGGTGGACATAAACAAAAATTTCGAACCGCACTATGAAAACATGCCAGACAAAAAAGACGTCATCGCAGACCTTAAGAAAAGGGCCTCCAAAGCTGACGCTATATATCTTGCGACCGACCCAGATAGAGAGGGAGAGGCCATAAGCTGGCATATAGCTCATATCCTTGGGTTAAAGCCAAACACTAAGTGTAGAATAAAGTTTAATGAGATTTCTAAAAATGCTGTTCAGGAGGCGTTAAAGCACCCTGAGGCTATAGACCAAAACCTCGTCGACGCCCAACAGGCCAGGAGAGTGCTCGATAGGCTCGTGGGCTATAAGCTCTCGCCTATCATTTGCAAAGCCATAAAGCCAAAGCTCAGCGCGGGCAGAGTGCAGAGCATTGCACTCAAGCTCGTCGTCGACAGAGAGCGAGAGATAAGAGACTTTAAGCCAGAAGAATACTGGACAGTGGTAAGCGAGCTTGAAAAGCAAAAGTCAAAGTTTAAGGCTTCGCTCGCAAGCTTTAAAGAGGAGAAGATTAGGCCTAAAAACAAAGAAGAGGTAGACCATATTTTAAGCGAGCTTAACGGCAAAGACTTTGTCGTAAGCAAGATTAAAAAGTCAAAGCTTAAAAGCAATCCTCTACCTCCATTCATCACTTCGACCATGATCCAAGACGCTCTCAATAAGCTCGGCATGGACTCGGCCAAGACTTCGCGCTCAGCTCAGCACCTTTATGAAGGCGTAGAACTTGCAGGCGAGGGCAAGGTTGCGCTTATTACATATATAAGAACGGACTCGACAAGAGTTTCTGCTGAAGCTATGAGCGCGGCTAGGAGCTATGTGGCCAAGACTTACGGAAGTGAGTATGTGCCAGAAAAGCCAAATGTCTACACGAAAAAGGGCAATGTCCAAGACGCTCATGAGGCCATAAGGCCTATTTCGCTTGAGCGTACGCCAGCTAGCGTCAAGGCGTCATTGAGCCCAGAAAACTACAAGCTCTACAAGCTCATTTATGAGAGGTTTTTGGCTAGCCAAATGTCTAGCGCAATTTATGACAGCGTCAATGTCGACATAAAAGCTGGAGACTATGGCTTTAAGGCGACAGGAAAGACTGTTGATTTTGACGGCTATACAGTAATATACAAAGAGTACACAGGCGAGGAGAAAGAGGCTGATGCTAAGCTCCCAAAACTTGAAGAGGGAGAAAAACTCAACCTTATTGACATTAAGACCGAACAAAAATTCACAAAGCCACCTGCTAGATATACAGAGGCATCGCTTGTAAAAGCCATGGAAGAAAAGGGAATAGGAAGGCCAGCTACGTATGCAGCAATCCTATCCACCATAACCTATAGAGAATATGTCAAAAAAGAGGGCAAAAGCTTTGTTCCTACAGAGCTTGGAGAAGCCGTCAGCGACTATCTTGAGAAATATTTCAAAGGCGTCATAAATGTGAAGTTTACCGCAAACATGGAGTCAAGGCTCGACGACATTGCTGAGAAAGGAGAAAAGTGGCAAGACGTTGTGGGGAGTTTCTGGAACGGCTTTAAAGAGCTTCTCTACAGCGCAGACAAGCGTAGCGTAGGCTACAA
>CALVTI010000033.1 GCA_944361835.1 uncultured Clostridia bacterium | reverse complement strand
TCAAAGTTCTAAACGCAAGCAGGCCTCTGCCTTTCCAAATCGAGGACGAAACAGTAAACGACTATGTAAGGCTCAAGCACAGATATTTAGACCTCAGGCGCGAAGCGCTTCAAAAGAACCTTGCGCTTAGAAGCAAAGTCATGAAAGCAGTTCGTGACTACTTTGACGGAGAAGGCTTTTTAGAGATAGAGACGCCGTGTCTTGGAAAGTTCACTCCTGAGGGGGCGAGAGACTATCTCATTCCTAGCCGAACTTTTCCTCACAAGTTTTTTGCCTTGCCACAGAGCCCGCAGCTATTCAAACAGCTTCTTATGCTCTCAGGCTTTGACAAATACTACCAAATCGCCAAATGCTTTAGAGATGAAGACCTGAGAGCGGACAGACAGCCAGAGTTTACTCAAATAGACTTTGAGATGAGCTTTGTCGATAGAGAAGAGGATGTCATGGCTGTGACAGAAAAGCTTCTAAGTGAAGTGTTTTTAAAGGCGCTTGGAGTAAAGCTTGAGCTTCCAATTAAAAGAATGAAGTATGAAGAAGCCATGGCGAGATTTGGAAGCGACAAGCCTGACCTTAGGTTTGGGCTAGAGATAGTCGACATAAGCGACATTGCAAAATATTGCTCGCTCACTCCGTTTAAGGTTTGCGCAACTGAGGGAAGCGTTAGAGTTCTAAACGGCAAAGGCATGGCCTCGAGCCTTTCAAGGAGCGACCTTGAAAAACTTGTGACCTTTGTAAAAGGTTGTGGAGCTCCAGGCATGTCATATATCACTGTTTTAGGAGGCGAGCTAAAAAGTCCGCTTGTAAAGTATTTTACTGAAAAACAGCTCAGTGAGATTGTGGATAGGACGCAAGCTACTGACGGCGACGTGCTTTTCTTCATAGCCGACGAAGACAACAGGCTTGTTCAAAACAGCCTAGGAAGGCTCAGGCTACATTTGGGCGAGAAGTTTGGGCTAATTGACAAGTCAAAATTTGAGTTTGTGTGGATAACAGACTTTCCTATGTTCTCATTTTCAAGAGAGGAGAGGCGTTTTGTCGCTGAGCACCACCCTTTCACAGCTCCAAAAGACGAGGACGAAAAATATTATTTAACTGGCGAACTAGACAAGATCGCCACAAAAGCCTATGACATAGTCCTAAACGGCTATGAGCTTGGAGGCGGAAGTATAAGAGTTTGTGACGCCGAGCTTCAAAACAAAATCTTTAGGGCGCTAAAGCTCAGCGAGGCTGAGATAAAAAGTAAGTTTGGGTTTTTTGTAAATGCCTTTAAGTATGGAGCTCCACCTCATGGCGGACTAGCCTTAGGCCTTGATAGGCTCATCATGCTGCTTGCTGGCACGGAAGATATAAAAGACGTCATAGCTTTTCCTAAGGTACAGACGGCGGCAGACGTCATGATGAACGCCCCAAGTGAAGTCTCGCAGGAGCAACTTGAGGAGCTCCACATCTCTCTAAAAGAGGTGGAAGAGTAATCCTAGAGCCACGCCCCAACACAACAAATTTGTAATTTTTACAAAATTCTATTGACAAAATACGACAATATGTGAAATAATTTTTTACAAATTTATTGTGGGGGAATTATGGAATATAGAAAACTTGAAGAAGCTGACAGTCAAAAGCTCAGCGATTTGTTTGAGAAACTTAAACCAAATTATTCTAAAACTACTGTAAATTTAGAGCTTGACGACGTCAAAAAAAAAGAGCTCATCTCTAGTCCTAGCTACTACGCCATAGGTGTTTTTGATGGCGAAGAACTCGTGGGGGTGGGCGCGCTAAACTTTTGCACTTATCGCTATACTAGGGTGTATGAGAGCATAAACCTTCCTAGAGAATATTCAGCTGAGCTCGACATCTTTTATTTCCTTGAGCAATATTTTGATGAAAACATCTTTTATGAGGTCGAAAAAATTTTGCTCGAGGAAGCTAAAAACCGAGGCCTTAGCAGTCTCGTCGCCTTTGTTCACCCGGATAATGTCATAGGCGAAGTCAGTCTTAAGAGGCTCGGGATGAAGCCTTCTATATATATGCTCAAAGAGTATAGGCTCCTAAGACAAACTTTTTATATAGAATTTTAATTTTCGTCTAAAAATCTTTTGGTTGTATCAAATTTTTATGCTTTAATATGACAAGTAGTAAATATGACAAATAAGGAGATACAACATGAAAAAAATTGCCGTTGCTACGGATAGCAACAGTGGAATTACACAAGAAGAAGCTAAAAAGAGCGGAGTTTTCGTTCTGCCCATGCCTTTTACCATAGGCGACCAAGATTATTTCGAGGACATAAACCTCACTCAAAAAGAGTTTTATGAAAAGCTCAAGCTGGGTGATGATATACATACCTCTCAACCTTCAGTGGGCTCACTTGTAGAGTTTTGGGAGAATATTTTGAAAGACTACGATGAGGTAGTTTATATCCCTATGTCGAGTGGCCTCAGCCAGAGCTGCGAGTCAGCAAAAAACTTTGCTAGAGAATTTGAGGGCAAGGTCTTTGTAGTCGACAACCAGAGGATTTCTGTTACGCAAAAGGGCACGGTCTACAACGCTTTGGAGCTTATTAAAAAGGGAAAGTCAGCTAGCGAAATCCAAAAGATTTTGGAAGATACAAGATTTGACTCTAGCATCTATATCATGGTAAACACGTTAAAATATCTAAAAAAGGGAGGCAGAGTGACTGCTGCTGGAGCGGCCATTGGCACGCTTTTAAATATAAAACCTGTGCTTCAAATTCAGGGAGGAAAACTAGACGCCTACGCAAAAGTCCTCAGCGTAAAGCAGGCCTGCCAGACCATGATAAGAGCTATAAAAAAAGACCTTGACACTAGATTTAGCGAGTATGTGAAAAATGGCGAGATGGCTCTATGTTTTGCCCATACGGACAATGAGGAGGGTATAAGTAAGTTTGTTGAAGAGGTGAGACAGGCCATACCTGACGTCAAAATCACTTACGTAGACCCGCTTTCGCTCAGCGTGTCTTGCCACATAGGCCCTGGGGCGCTAGCTATAGCATGTTATAGAGAAATAAAATAGGTTGGAGCTATTCAACCATTTTTATTTAAGGAAATGCTTTATGAGTTTTTCCTTTTTCTTAGAATAAGGTTGATACCTGACGGGCAGGTCGAAAATTACAAACAAAATATATACAAGCACATATTTTCGAAAAGTCAAAGAAAAACTCTTGACACAGACTCTACCAATGTGCTAAACTAATCAAGCATTATGGCGGTGTAGCTCAGTTGGCTAGAGCGTACGGTTCATACCCGTGAGGTCAGTGGTTCGAATCTACTCACCGCTACCAGCCTTTGCGCAAGCAAAGAACGACAACGCCTGACTAATCTAAAAAGCCTTTGAAGCCTCAGCTTCAAAGCGAAACGAAAGGCCGACAAAAATTCTTACTGCTTTCTTCGAAGCACAGCTTCGCACGAGAGTACGGCCAAACTCGCCAGAGTTTGCGTCTGGCCGTAGACTGAAAATTTGCGGCCAAAGATGAAGCCTTTGAAGCCTCAGCTTCAAAGCGAAACGAAAGGCCGACAAAAGATCGGAAG
>CALVTI010000032.1 GCA_944361835.1 uncultured Clostridia bacterium | reverse complement strand
TTCTCCTGTTTATCATTCTCACTGTCGGGTTTAAACTATAGACTCTAGAGACTTTTGAGATGTCTTCGTCGCTTATGAGCCCAGTGTCGTTTAGCGTTTCAGGCAAGCCATCTTCGCTTGCGCCAATTATAAAGAGATAGTCTTTTTCTTCATAAAAACTCTTGGTGGCGTCGCCCACAAAAATGCCGTCGACGGACACAGGCACTGCATTTATGCTCATGCTCTCTAAGCCATAACTAAATAGGTCTAAAAATACTTGAAGGCTGGCAACTTCTTCTCCGCCATAGTTTGTCAAACTTTCAAAAAGCGCGTCTAGCTTATCAAAAATTTGCATATAAATTTTTTCAAGTTTTAATTGACCATCATTTTTAAAATGTTCTATGAAAATATCATTTTTTTCTTTTAAATTAAAAATTTCTATTATTTTTTTGACAAAAATTACAAAATCTTTTTGAATTTTTACATTTTTTATTTCTTCTTTTAGCAAAACGAGCTCTTTTAAAGCATCATTTTTTATATTTTCATAGCTTTCATCTATTTTTTCAAATATTTTTTTATTTAATAATTCATTTTGATTTAAATATAATAAAAACTCATCTTTGTTTTCTATCTCAATAAATGGTGAGGATAAAAATTCTTCAATATTTTCAAAATTACTGTCAAAAAGTTTTAGTGTGGAAAAAATAAACTTTATAGGCAGAAGCTCTTTGAGGTTTTCACTTAGGTCTATGTAGAAAGAAAAATTAAAGTTTGAAAAGACCTTGCTGACGACGTCTTTATATTTCTCAAGCCCGCCACACGCCACGTTTATGTCTTTGTATCTCGCTCCATATTTTGAGGTCAAATATTTTATTTGTTTAGCGACAAACAGAGCCTCGTCTTCTTTAGAGGCTTCTTCAAAGAGCGTGACATTTTCAGTCTCGTAATTTGCCTTATTGCCTGAAAATATGTTTTTGAGCAAAACTTTTCTCTCGCCCTCAAGCTTTGAAGGAAAAGCTTTTACTTCTAAGCTAAACCCAAACTCGTTGCACACAGCCTTCACCTTGTCAAAAAGGTCGGTTTCGTAGATAAAAGAATTTGGCTGAATTTCTGGAAGCACGACTCCCACCACGACCTCTTGGCTGACTTTTGCTAGCGCTCTCAAAATGCTATAGCCCTGCTCGGTGAGAGAGTCGAAGCCCACAAAATAAAATGAAGTATTCTTAAAGTCACTGTTTTCTATTTCTTTCTCAAGCGCTTCAAGTACTTTGCCACTATCCAGGCTGTCCCCGAGGAGCTCTAAATATCTCTCATACACATCAGCAAGGTCCAAAAGTTTGTCTTTGAGAGCTTCTTCTTGCCCCTCTGCCGAAGCCCTGACCATTTCTGGAGTGACCTCGTTTGACTCAAACTGAGAGATGGAGTTGTAGATTTCACTTGAGAGAGCTGGCGTCTGCGACTTGAAACACCTGAGCTTAAGCCCACTCAGCGCGCCCCTTACTATAAACGCTCCTTCTCTACTAGAGACAGCCTTGACATTTTTAAGCGTCTTTAGCGCAAACCTTGAAATACCCATCACGCTTATATTGAAGACCGAACTAATCCCAAGCTCTTCAAAGATAGCCTTTTCTAAAATTAGCGAATTTCTATCAGGCGTCAGCAATACAAAATCATGGCCAAGCTCATTTGGCTTCAAACTTCGTACCAACTCTTTTTGCACAGTCAAAAACTCACTGCTTTCAAAAATTGTAATCTTGTTCACATGAACACTATACCATTTTTTTAAGCAAAAGAAAACCCTATTTTGATTGTTTTTCTTCGCTACTTTCTAGGCGTTTGACAAAGCTCTTTAGTTTGTCCACTTTACAGAGCTTGCTCCTGTAGAGGCTGACACTGCTCGCTCTAAGCTTTCCCAGCTCTTCTTTTAAAAGGAGTTTTTCATTTTTGAGCACTTCAAAGCTCCTTTTAAGACTCGAGAGTTCTCTCTCTTTGGTAGTAAGCTCTACTATGCTTCTTCTCAAAGCCTCATTGGCATCAGCTATCTGCCTTGTGAGGCTCTTGTCCGCCTCTTCGACGGCGCATCTTTTGATAAGCTTGACCAGCCCCAAAAAGAGGCTGTTTATCTCTCCTTCGCTAAGCGAACTTCGCTTTGGCATCTGCAAAACATTTTTAGGCATCTTCATACTCCTTATTTTGTTTTGGTATCTCACCATCTTTTTTATATCTCCGCCCGATAGCTCAAGACAAGCTCTCCTGACAGAATAGCCTTGCTCAGTAAATTTTGTCACCTTTTTTAACACCTCATCGCTCTCCGCGCTACTGAAATGGCTGTTTTGCCTAACCTCGTGCCTTGAGAGGTCTATACCTTTCTCGCGAGCTAGGTCTGGATTTTTTTGAAAGTCTCTTAGCGCTTTGTAATAAAAATTTCTCACACTGCCACTTTTATAGCCGTGGCTTTTTGCAAAACTAGAAAAAGCGCCACTAAGCGATAGAGTCTTTCTATTTTCGACAAACTCAAATAGTTTTTTGATATCTATTTCTCTCTTCATACTTTTGCCCGCATTAAATATTGCCAAAATTAAAACTATTTATACAGTCATTTTCTCTCGCTATGTTTGATATATTATTATTGTTATGGACTACAAAATATTCTCTAAAGCACCTTGCCTTGTTTGGCTTGGAGATGAGAGGCTAGAGCTCTCAAGCGAGAGTGTACTTGTTATAAAAGATTATGACGGAAGCATAATTTCTTTTTCTCCGCTCTCATCAAGACTCCTCCCCCAAACTTTTCGTCTAAGTTCCCCACCAGAGGAAAATGTTATTACAATTTTTAAAAACTACACTGAGATAGAGCTTGTCTTTCAAAACCAAAACCCAAAACTTTTAGCTGAAAAATATGTGGCAAATAGTCATGTATGCGTCTATGAAAATAATGCAATAATATCAATAAATAATAAAATATTTAACTTTTTTATTAAATATAATATAAAAAATGTGGAAATAATGACAAAATTAAATTTTTTAGCCATTATTGCCGAACTTGAAAAGGAAGATTATTTATTGCTTTTTGACGGAAATGATTTTTTAGAGATAGTAGGAACTTATGAAGAAAATAAAGGTCAAATTATAGCCACGCAGAAATTAAATAATATTACAAAACACGCAGTGCAAATTGTTGTAGAAAATTTAAATAATAAATTAAATATTTCCAAAACTTTACTTTATTCTCAAAACAAACCAAAACTTTTTAAAAATAATAAAATTATAGGTCTTCAGTTTTTTGAAGCCATAAACTGTGGAGATGAACACCTTGCAAAATTTTTACTCGATGACAGTTTGAAAAATTGTGACCTGGGTTTCTTTGGAAAATATGAAGAAGTCAGGCTTGACGGTGACCTTTTTTATCTTATAAAAAAAGATAAGCCCTTTCGCACTGCGACGGCTTATCAGCTTTCGTTTAAAAATAATAAAATCTCTAGCATAATAGAGCTTTAGTCTTCATCAAAGAGCCCGTTTATTTCGTTTATGTCGTCCTGCGTAATCTGCTCTTCGCTCTCTTCTTGAGGGCGCTCTTTTTTAGGACTAAACTTTTTGTCTATGTCGACAAATGAAGTTAGCTCCCCTATCCAGCGAAGCTTTACTGTACCAATGGCACCATTCCTGTGTTTTGCGATGAGTAGTTCGCACACTCCCGGCTCATCTTCACTCACGACGTCGTTGTAGATGTCTGGCTTATAAATAAACATAACGATGTCAGCATCTTGCTCAATAGAGCCCGACTCCCTGAGGTCTGAAAGCATAGGCCTATGGTCTTTTCTTGCCTCAACCGCACGAGAGAGCTGAGAGAGGACTATTATAGGCACATTGAGCTCTTTGGCTGCTATTTTTAAATAACGCGTGATTTCGCTTATCTCTTGCTGACGATTGTCGACTAGCTTTTTACCCGCGCTCATGAGTTGGAGGTAGTCTATCATTACGAGGTCAAGCCCTTGCTCACGCTTGAGCCTACGGCATTTTGACAGAATATCACTTGGCGTGTTCACGCTTGAGTCATCCACATAGATGCCGGCTTCGGCCAGCTTTTTGTTTGCTTGCCACAAACTCTTCCATTCGTCCATATCAAGTTGACCTTTGAGCGCCTTGCTCATGCTCACCATTCCTACTGAGCATAGCGAACGCTGAGCCAGCTGAGTCTTTGGCATTTCAAGCGAGAAAATGGCACACTTTTTCTTGGCGTTTATGGCGACATTATTTACTATGTTCATAGCAAGAGAAGTCTTTCCCACGCCGGGGCGGGCAGCGAGCAGTATGAGGTCGGAGTTTTGAAGCCCGTTTAGAATGTTGTCTATGCCCTTAAAGCCCGTAGGCATGCCTCTTAGAGCTCCAGAGTCTTTAGCTATGGTGTCAAACTTATCGATTACTTCTTTAAGTGCTCCGCTGATATGTTCAAGCGAAGAAGTGTCTTCGTGCTCGGCTATGTCAAATACTTGTTTTTCAGCAAAGGCGATAGAGGCTTTTGCGTCCTCGCTGTCATAGGAATTTTCGACAATCTTTTGCCCTGCGTAAATGAGCTTTCTTAAGACAGAGTTTCTCTTTACTATCTCTATGTAGCTCTTGTGATTAGCCGCACTTGGCACAACGTCTGTGAGTGTGGTCAAATAGTTTATTCCGCCCACAGACTGCAAAATATTTTTCTTTTCAAGGCTGTCAGTGACAGTGACGAAGTCTATAGGCGTGTTGACGGCGTAGAGCTCTTCCATGACTGAAAAGATGGTCTGGTGGGCCTCAGTATAGAAGTCGTCTTCTTTTAGAGCCCCCATTATAGCGATTACGGCCTCATTGTCTATGAGCGCGCAACCTATAACGGCCTGTTCGGCCTCTAATGAATAGGGCATCATCTTTGCTACAGTCTTTTTATCTTTCATAAAGCTTCTCCTTTAATCTGCGTATGGGTCTGGCTTTTTAGGCTTTTTCTCTTTGCGTTTTTTGACAAGGTAGTACACAAGCTCCATGAGACATACTCCGCCTGCCCCAACAACTACTAAAATAAAGATATTCCAAAAGCCGTCTAGGCCAATTCGAGACAAAACCGCCGACAAAATGAGCAAAATCGGCAACATTATAGCTAGGAAAATAAAGAGTCTCTTAAGGTCTCTCTTATACTCATGCTTGACTTGTTTGTTCATTAAACTCATTTTATCACAACAAAAAACAGCTGGCAAGTGCTAAGCTGTTTTTTGCTGTTTTTTCTTCTTCTTTTTATTGTGCCTACTAAAACCAAACAAGATTAATATAATAGACACGCTCGCAATAATAAGCCCGATGGCTATGGCTGTGTTCATGCTAATTCCGTCTGGTATAACTTCACCTGTCGAGATATAGCCCATAAGAGTTTCGCCATTGTAATCAAACATAACCCTTGTATATCTTAACGATTGGTCAAAGCCATCTACAAGCCTGACTCTAAAGTCTTTTTCAAGGCTGATTTCGCTCTCTTCATAATTTTCACCGTTTAAGTTGTAGACCACAGAGTCGTTTCTTAAGTGTGCATTTGTCTGTATGTTCACATGCTGACCTTTTATACTCGTGTCTAGGCAGTAGGCTTTTAAAAGATAACCTGTCGTTTGGGTTTGTGTCTCTCCAATAGTGATGGTAAAACTAATTTGATAAAAGT
>CALVTI010000031.1 GCA_944361835.1 uncultured Clostridia bacterium | reverse complement strand
CTGATTTTGTCATGGTCTTTGTGGTAGTAGCCATGATTTCCTATCTCGTGCCCATCAGCTACAATCTTATTTAAAAGTTCGGCATTTTTAGACGCCCACATGCCACCTACAAAAAAAGTGCACTTTGCTCCTTTTTCTTTCAAAACCTCAAGCATGGGCTCAATATACTCCGTCCCCCAATACACATTTATCATGAGAGAAATGTTGTTTCTCGTCGTGTCTCCATGGTAGTAGGGAGAGCTGTCGGTTGAGCTAAAGACATTTAAGACTCCGCCCGCAAAGGTTAGGCCAATAAGCCCAAGCAAGACGAGCCCTATGACTACGTTTGAGACATAATTTCTAAAGAAGGTCAATTTTTTCATAATGTAAAATATGCTTTCAGCTAGAAAAATATATTTAAATTGAAAAAAGGTCTTTTCAAGCGCCAGAACTTGTGTTATCTTATCTCTCGAGGGGTTATGAAGAAAGAAAATTTAGATTTTTACAACAATATGACTACTGCTATGGCAAGGGTGACCAAAGACAAGACCGACCGCCTTGCACTTGAGCTCATTTTAAAATATCTCGACAAGCACGAGCTTCTTGACAGTGTAAACAAGAGCCTGCTGCTTAAAAATGTAAAACGATATAATGTCGTGTTTGAACGCATAGACAAAGATACCACTGGTTTATTTGACCATATTTATAAAGTCATCTATATAGACAAGACCTGGCTTGTGACTAGAGTTCATGAAATGCTTCACTTTCTCTTTAGTGACGAAGTAAGTCAAGAAGATAAGATGAAAAACGAAAAGTTTGCTCTAAGACGAAAAGAGGCAAAGAGATATAAAAATAAAAAGTATGTCAGCGGTTTTTCAAACCTAACTATGAGGTTTAGAAGAGAAATTTATAGAAGTATCGTAAAAAACGAGGCTTTTGTCGATGACATGGTAGATGGTGAAATAGAGTTTATGTCAATAGACGAAGGCATGACCGAGACGCTTTCAAAACTTATCTGCAAAGACTACTATAAAGAGCCTTCGGCAAATGTCACCTGCTATCTTAGCTACATAAGCCTTACAAACCAGCTCTACGGCATCTATGGGAAAAAGTTTGTGGAGAGCTATCTCAGCCTTGGGCTTGAGAGCCTCTTTAAAAAACTAGACCCTCATTCAAGAGAAAAAATCAAAGATATATGCCATGCGTTTGACTATTATGAAGACGACTGCGTAGAGGCAGTGTCATCAAAGCAAATTGCAAATAGATACACCAGGCTAGTCTATGCTCAAATGGAGACGACAAAGCTTTTGGAAGCAAAGCTCAAAAGAGAAATAGAAGAGACGAGCCATCACTTTAAAATGCCAAGACAGCTCTACTCTGCCCTAGCCCAAACCTTTGTAGATTTTTCAAAACACTACTACTTTGGCGAAGACTATCCTCTCGAAAACGGCATCGCCCAAACCAGGCTGTGGAAACAATTTTATTCTTCTTACTGCAAGTGTTGTGAAAAAGTCGACGAAATGTTTGGATATGGCCAAAGCATAATGGATTTTGATGAGCTAAAAAAGAGAGCAGTGATTCATAATGTTTGCCTATATGGAGAAATCGAGAAACTTGAAGAAATCACTTTGAAAGATAAAATAGGGATAGAAAACCTCCAAGTTTTAACGACAGATTCGCTTGAAAAGTTATATTCTTCTAAAAACAAACAGCTCGACGAAAAAAGTGAAAATTTGTTTATTTTTTAACCAAAAAGCTCCAAAAAGAGCTTTTTTATTTTGATAAAATGACAAAAAGTATATAATAAAAGTATGAAAAAGAAATTTATACTTGGTCTAGATGAGGGCACAACTAGCGTTCGTGCCGTCGTCTATGATGTGACAAAAAATGAAATAGTCTATTCTGTTTCAAAAAAATTTAAGCAGTACTACCCAAAAGAAGCTTGGGTCGAGCATGACGCAGAGGAGATTTATGAAGCTTCGTTAGAGGTATTAAACGAAGCAATAAAAGCCAAAAAGCTAAAGAGAGAAGAGCTTTTTGGGCTGGGCATTACAAACCAGCGCGAGAGCGTCGTGGCTTGGAATAAAAAGACAGGTCAGCCCATCTGCCACTCTATAGTTTGGCAGTGTCGCAGAACTGCAGAGTTCTGCGAAAGCCTATCGGCTAAAAATAAAAAGCTCATAAAAGAAAAGACAGGGCTCATAGTAGACGCATATTTTTCAGCAAGTAAAATCAAGTGGATACTTGACAACGTTAATGAGGCTAGAGAGCTGGAAAAACAAAATAACCTCTGCTTTGGAACGATGGAAACTTTCCTCACCTATCGTTTCACCAACGGCAAGAGCTATGTCAGCGATGTGACAAACGCCAGCCGAACCATGCTCTTTAACATCTCGACTCTCGACTGGGATGACAAGCTCTTGAAGCTGTTTGGAATCTCTAGAGAAGTTCTGCCAAAAATTGTTTCAAACGCCGAGGTGGTCGGCACAGTGAACACTGACATCGGCAAGATAAAGATAGGCGCTCTCATTGGCGACCAGCAGTCCGCCCTGTTCGGCCAAGGTTGTCACGAAGTGGGCATGGTCAAAAACACTTATGGCACAGGCTGTTTTTTGCTTTGCAATGTCGGCAAAAGCCCAATAAAATCTAAAAATCTACTCACAGACGTCGCCTGGAAAATCGGCGACGAGGTCACCTATGCTCTTGAAGGTAGCGTCTTTAATGCTGGAAGCATAATGACTTGGCTTGAAGAAGACATGGGGCTCATCTCCTCAGCCAAAGAGACTGAAGCTATAGCCAAATCCATCTCCTCCACTGAAGGCACTTTCTTCGTGCCAGCCTTTACAGGCATGGGCGCTCCGTATTGGGACCCTTACGCTAGAGGTATGCTAGCAGGCATGACGAGAGCGACCACAAAAGCGCATGTCGTGAGGGCGTGTCTTGAGAGCATGGCATATCGTACGCAGGATATTTTGAATGAAATTAAAAAAATTACAGAACTTAGATGTGATGGCGGAGTATCAAACAATGGCTTTTTGATGCAATTCCAATCAAATCTCTCCAAAGTCACAGTCAAGCGTCAAAAGAGCACAGAGGCCACGGTCTTGGGCGCTGTCTATATGGCAGGGCTGACTCTAGGAGCTTTCAAGTCAGTCCAAGATATAAGCCAGCGCATCACCTTTACAAAAGTCTTTACCCCAAAAGAAGATAATTCTATAGATATTAAGGGCTGGAAGAAGGCAGTGGCAAAGTGCCTTTACAAGGAGGAAAAATGAAACAGATAAAACTTGAGTCCTTTGACGGGACAAAGCTTCACTCATATGTGTTTGAAGTAGATTCACCTAAGGGCGTGGTGCAAATCACTCACGGCATGCAAGAGCACGCCAAGCGTTATACAGATTTTGCCCAATTCCTAAATAGTCATGGCTACACAGTCTTTGCTCACGACCTAAGAGGTCACGGCCGAACAGCGACAGACGAAGTTTTGGGTTACAGCGAAGGCGATACCTTTGAAGACAATGTGAAAGACATGCTGTTTATCTCAAAATATTTAAAGGAAAAATATGCTGTCCCTCTTTATGTCTTTGGCCACTCCTATGGCTCTTTCCTCACCCAAAACTATTTGACTAGATGTGGCGACCTTCCTGAAAAAGCAGTGCTGTGCGGGACGGCTTACACAAAGACTGGTCTTTTTAGATTTGCAAAGCTCACCGCCTCACTCACCTCCACCTTTAAAGGCAAAAAGAAAAATGCAAAGCTTATAGAAAATCTTTCCTTTAAGTCTTATGGCAAAAAATTTCCAAACGGGAATTGGCTCACAAGAGATGAGAAAAAATTTCAAGAATATCAAGACGACCCTCTTTGTGGCACACCTTTCCCAGCAAATTTTTATAAGACGATGTTTAGAGGCGTTTTGAAAAATTATAAAAATGTCAAAAAAATAGAAGTGCCTGTGCTTATTATTAGCGGAACTTCAGACTCAGTGGGCGGAAAAGAGTCTAGCCTCGCAAAAAAACTTTATGAGGTTTATAACAAAGCTGGCGTAGATGTAGACCTTATCACCTACCCAAACGCGAGACACGAACTTTTAAATGAAACAAATAAAGAAGAAGTGTATAATGACATTTTAAAATTTTATGAAAAATAAGAATGGCCTAAAATAGCCATTTTTTTAATTTTTTATTAAAAATTATTAAAAATAATTTTATTTTTAATTAATTATTTAATTTTTGAAGGTTTTTATTTTAAAAATTTTGCAGTCTTGACTTTGAGGTAAAAGTGGGCTATACTAATGTCGAAATTTGGGGGTATTATGGACGATAAGAAACAGCTCGTTATTTACGAAGTGCAAAAGCTAAACGGAGAGATATCATATCTTGCTAAAAATAAAAATATATACTCAGCATACTTTGAAGATTTGTATTTACAAAATGGCAAAGCTATGATTTCACTAGACAGAGCTTGTTCGAGATTTGATAGTTTTCCAAACTTTGTTCAGTCTTTCCAGCCTGCTTTCTTACATATGAGGGCGAGGCATTTAAAAAATCTATTAGACAAGAAAAAATATGTCGATAATCTAATTAGAGAAAAAGATTATGAAAGAATCTTTTGGTTTGTGACCTCAGGTCAGCTCACAGAATATGATTTGAAAGAGGCTTCGTTAATAGACAGGTGTGACTATTATTTTGTAAAAACTGGCAATGAGTTTGCCCTCACCTCAAAGTTTGTTGCTGAAGAGAACCCTTGTGCGATTAGAGTCAAGTTGAGCCCTGAAGAGTGTTTGATCGTGATGAAGCTCGATGATAGAAAAGTTGTTATCCACTCCACTCTCCCCTCTGTAATGAAAAAAAGAGAACTGACTATTGAAACTATAGAAAATCTTGACCACGACTATTCTTTGCTAGACAGTGAAGGCTCATCAAACAAGTTTGAGAAAAACCTTCAAGTCAAAAACACGGAAAATATGAAAAATATAGAAGAAAGTTCGGTCTATGAAAGCTTTAGAGAAAACCTTTACACTAGACAGACGAGCACAAAAATGACGCGAACTTTGAATAATGACAGAACGCTTTAAGTCGCTACGGCGACTTTTTTCATATATAAAAATATGGAATATAACCGTGAAGATGCAGTCGCATATGCGAGAAAATACGCGCTCTCTAGAAACCCTAATTTTTATAATTTTGACACCATCGGCGGAGACTGCTCAAATTTTATATCCCAGTGTCTACTAGCTGGCTCCAAGAAAATGAACTATCTCCCGCTCTTTGGCTGGTACTATAGGTCGCTGAGCGACCGCACGCCGAGCTGGAGCGGCGTCCAGCAGCTCTATGACTTTTTGACAACAAATCTTTCAAGAGGCCCGACAGCTATAGAGGTAAGCGAAGATGAGGTTATGCTAGGAGACCTAGTCCAGCTAAAATTTGAAAACCTCGATAGGTTTTCTCATTCGCTCATAATTACAAAAAAGAGTGGAAACAGGCTTTTTGTTTCCACTCATACAAGAGACGCGTTAGATATGCCATTAGACTTTTATATCTATGACGACATAAGATTTCTACATATCACAGGCGTGAATGATTAAATGAACATGAGAGCGCTTGCTATCAAGATTTGCGCTATATAATAGGTCGCGAGGTTGAAGTATACAAGGCTTGGGTGTCCGCCATCTTTTCTAAAGTATATGAAGCTCAAAATGAGGTCGGACGCTGCAAACATTATTGCTCCAAGAAGAACCAAAAGCGCAAAGAGTGAGTAGCCCGATAGTGCTATTGCCATAATAGCCGAACCAAGCGTCGTCATGAGAAGCACGGCATACACAGCCACCATAATTCTCATCTTACCAAAGTCAAGTTTTAGGAGCCTTTCTCCCAGAACTACCATGAGCGCAAGGCCAAGGCCAATCACTATGCTCCACCAGCTGAAGCCAAAGTAGAACGCAATAGCTAAGATGTAGAAAACTTGAGCAATCGAGAACGAGATAAACCCGCTATACAGCGCCATAGTCTCGTTTTCATTTTTGACATCTCTCCACGCAAGGAAGAGGTCGCCAAATATGCTAGCTGTGAGCCCAATTAAGAAAAACAAGACTGGCAAAGTGAAAGTTTGATTGCTGTAAGCAGAAACAAGGCCAAGCACCATAAAGCCAAAGGACGAAGCGCCCTTTAAAATGGCGTTTAGACCATGTTTTTTAGAGTCTCTCCAAATGAGAAACATACACACCATCAAAGTAGCAAGAGTTAAGACAACATAAAATGGAATATAGTTCATAATCTCTCCTTTGAGAAAATTTTAGCATTTAAAAAATTTTTCTCAAAACAATTTTAACTTATACTTCCAAATTGTTTAATTCTCTCAGCTTTGACAATTATATTAAACTCCACGCCCTCTTCGCCCACGTCAAACTCAAGCTCTAGACTCTCCACGTCCATATAGTTTTTCAAGATTTCAAAGACATCACTCTTTATGACCTGGCAAAGCTTTGATGGGTTTTGTTTTTTGTCGTTTACAAGAACTCTCTCTAGGCGCTTTGTGCCTATGTCTGCTATTGTGTTCATTAGACCCTCCTTTTTATATTTCGCCTAATAAGCCCGACCAGCCCCTTATATTTTTGAGTGCAGTCGTAGACTTTTTTGCTACCATTGTGGACATTTTCAGCAAGTATTGAAAACGCTCTAGCCCCGCTCGAACTCGAAGCAAAGACTCCAAGCGTCGAGAGCGTCGAAATCTCATCGTCATCTGGGATAACTCCCAAAATTTTGGCATGCAAAAGCTCTGCTATCTTTTCCACGCTAATCATCTCTCCGGAGAGCAGAAGGTCTCCTCTCACCCTGTTTATGACTATACTTTTAGAAGAGAGATTGTAGGTGGAGAGAATGGAGAGCACTTTGTCAGCGTCTCGAATGCTAGAGATGTGAGGCGTTACGACGACTATGGCTTCATCAGCCGCATAGACGGCTCGATGAAAACCTTCGTCAACGCCAGCTGGACAATCGAGAAGTATGTAGTCAAAACTTGAGTCAAGCATGTTTACCACGCTCTTCACATTCTCTGCGCTTATTCTTAGACTAGAGTTTATTTGCGCCGACGGGAGTATGTAGAGCGACGGATAGCGCCTGTCGGCGATGAGCGCTTGTTTTACTCGACACTTGCCTGCAATGACGTCAGCTAGGTCAAACACTACCTTGTTCTCCACTCCCATGACGACGTCTAAATTGTTTAGCCCTATGTCTATATCCATAAGCACAACTCTAAACCCAAGGTTTGAAAGCCTAAGACCAAGATTTGCACAAATCGTAGTCTTTCCCACTCCGCCCTTGCCACTTGTCAAAACAATTTTTCTTGCCACTGCCACCTCTTTTTAACTAGTTTTAACACTCTACGCACAAAAACAAAAAGGAACATTATATCAAATAATGTCCCTTTATTTCTAAATTTAGTGATTAGCTTATGCTTCTTCGTCACTAGCCTTAATTTCACCAGCGTAGATCTCATCAGCAGCCATACTTATGGCTTTTTTATCGCTCTTTTCAATCTCTTCTGGGATGCGCTTTTCAAGCTCTTTTGCGCGCTTTGCCATAACTATGCAAAGCTTATATTTGTTTCCCCCAACTCTTTTAGCTAATTCATCAATAGGTGGCTCTATCATCATATGACCTGTTCCTCACTTTTACGCCATAGTATAACAACATTTTGATTTGTTGTCAACAGCTTAAATTAAGATTTCTCGCCATTTACTTCTTTTAAGAAAGCCTCTTCGTCTAAGATAGTCACCCCAAGCGCTCGAGCCTTGTCGAGCTTGCTCCCTGCGCCTGGCCCAGCTATGACAAAATCAGTGTTTTTAGAGACTGAATTTGCCACAGAGGCACCATAACTTTCAAGTAGCTCGGTCGCCTCAAGCCTGCCCATGGACTCAAGCGTTCCAGTGAGCACAACTTTTTTCCCGCTAAAGAGGTTTGTCTTTTCCTCAGTTGCTATCTGCTCCAAGTTTACGTACTTTAAAAGTTTGTCAAGCTCGTCTAAGTTAGCTTTATCGTGAAAATATTCATACACGCTTTGCGCGCTTATATCTCCAATGTTGTAGATAGACATGAGCTCTTCAAGGCTAGCATTTTTTAGACCATCTATGCTCTTAAACCTCTTTGCAAGATCCTTTGCCGTCTTTGTCCCAACTCCGTTTATACCAAGCGCAAAGATAAAGCGGTTTAGCGTAGCATTTTTTGATTTTTCTATGGCCTTGATAAGATTTTCTGCGCGCTTATCTCTATGCTTATCGAGATTTACGACTTGCTCTTTGGTGAGCTCATACAGCTCGTGAAAATGCTTTAGGCCGTAAGTCTCGTATAAGAGCGTGGCTGTGCTCACGCTAAAGCCCTCTATGTTCATGGCTTCGCGACTAGCAAAATTTGTTATCCTATCAATAATCTGCTCTTTACAGCCATCTGTGTTTGGACAAAAGAGATTTGCGCCATTTTCATAGAGCTCAGCTCCGCATGACGGGCAAGTCTTTGGCGGAGTTATTTCTTTCGAGCCCTCAACGTCTTCCGCAAGGCCAAGTATTTCTGGAATAACCTCATTGCTTCGTCTCACAAAGACTCTGCTCCCCAGCCTGACCCTCTTGCGCTTTATATCTCCCATGTTGTTTAAAGTCGCGCGCTTCACGAGCGCCCCAGCTAAAAACACAGGCTCAATTTCAGCAATGGGCGTGAGCTTGCCAGTTCTGCCCACTTGCCAAACTATATCTTCAAGCACAGTCGTAAGCTCTTCAGCCTCAAACTTGTATGCCATCGCCCATCTTGGAAACTTGGCTGTAAAACCAAACTCATCACGAGCAGGTATTTCATTCAGCTTAACGACAACTCCGTCTGTCAAAATGTCAAGCTCTGCTCTTACTTTTTCAATCTTGTCTATCTCAGCAAAAATTTCTTCTTTAGTTTTGCAAATCTTAAAGTAGTCGCCAGTCTGGAAGCCGTTTTGCTTTAAAAAGTCATGGACTTCCTGTTGAGAGGCAAAACTCTTTCCTTCGCTGTAGTGAATTTGGTAAGCAAACCAGTCTAGATTTCTCTTTGCCGTCTCTTTCGGGTCTAGGTTTCTTATAGCTCCAGCCACGGCATTTCTTGCGTTTTTTAATGGCTCGTTTGAAGAAGCATTGTACTTTTCAAGGTTTGAGAGCGTAATCATACCCTCGCCCTGAACTATGAGCTCGCCCTCAAAAGGTATTTTGAGCGGAACGCTTTTGATAGTTCTCGCTTGAGCTGTGACATCTTCGCCCACAGTGCCGTTGCCTCTTGTCGCAGCATTTTGCAAGTAGCCATTTTTATATGTGCAGACGAGCGTGAGCCCATCAAACTTATATTCGACGGAAAAGCTAGCGCCCGGATAGCCTTTTTTTATGTCATCTATCCACTTTGACAGCTCCTCTTTGTTTTGACATTTGTCAAGGCTATAGAGACTAACTTTGTGTCTATGCTTTTTAAACCCCTCAAGCACAGACCCTCCCACTCGCTGAGTGGGAGAATTTGGAAGCACGACGCCCGTCTCTTTCTCGAGCCTGACAAGTTCGTCATAGAGCCTGTCATACTCAGCGTCCGAAATCGTAGGGCTGTCTAAGTCATAATAGTTGTGGATATGTTTTTCTAGCTCTGCGATGAGCTCCTTCATTCTGTCCATACTGACCTCTATTTTATTATTTTAAGCGGAGCTATTTCAAGCATGAGCGTCTTCACGCCTATCCCGCTAAAGTCTATGTCGGCGACTTTGCCACTAGGGTCTATCTTTAAAATTGTGCCCACTCCAAACTTTGTGTGTAGCACCATCTGCCCTTCAGCGTAGATGCTGGTGTCGACCTTTGGCTTTTCTTCAAGCGTGATGGTCGGCTTTACAAACTGCGCAGAAAAATCTGGCTTAGGTTTTGCAAAGCTTGCCCCAAAGCTAGGCTTTTTGTTTGTGAAGCCGAGCTCGCCCAAAAATCTGGACGGCACCATATACTCTCTCTTTCCATAAAGGTATCGCGTGCGCGCGTTTGTGAGGTAGAGCCTCTCCTCTGCTCTAGTTATGCCGACGTACGCAAGTCTGCGCTCTTCCTCGAGTTCGCTTGGGCTATTATAAGCCCTTGTGATCGGGAAGATTTTTTCGTCTAACCCGATGAGAAAGACTACTTTAAACTCGAGACCCTTTACAGCATGAATTGTTGCCACAGTGACGTTGTTTGATTCGTCCATCGAATCTATGTCGGCCACGAGCGAAACGCTCTCCAAAAACTCGCCTAGAGTCGCGCCCTCGTTTTTGGAAGCAAACTGCTCTACTGAAGAGAGAAAGACGTCTATGTTCATGAGTTTGTCTATGTCCTCTTCACTCTTTGAAGAGAAAGCGCTCTTGAGGTTAAAAGCCTCGACTACAGACACGACAAAATCATAGAGCGGAGAGTCTTCATAAGCCTCATAAAGGCGTTTATATGTCTCTGCAAAGCCCATAAACTTTTGGAAGACACTTCCTCCTAGTCCTCTCTCTTCGAGGCTGAGAGCTGTCTCTAAAAGGCTCTTGCCTTGCGAGACATCTCTTAATTTTGAAATGGCGCCATCGCCTATGCCTCGCTTAGGAAAATTTATGATCCTCAAAAAAGCCTGGTCGTCTCTAGGGTTTATAAACAGCCTTAGATACGCTAAAATATTTTTTATCTCAGCCCTCTCATAAAACTTAAAGCCGCCATAAATCTTATGTGGAATGTTGTAAGCAAGCAGTCTTTCCTCAAAAGGAAGCGTAAGCGCGTTCAGCCTCATGAGCACGGCAAAGTCCCTATACTCATACTTTCCGCTACTAGTAAGCGAAAATATGGTTCTTGCGACAAAGTCAGCCTCTTCCTGCTCGTCGTTTAGTTCTCTCCTGACGATCTCTTCACCCTCGGCGTTTTCTGTCCAAAGGTTTTTGTTAAAGCGAGACTTGTTGTTTTTGATGAGCGTGTTTGCCGCCGCCAAAATCTTTTTGGTCGAGCGGTAATTTCTCTCAAGCTTGAACACATGTGTATCTTTAAATGCGTCTTTAAACTTAAAGAGATTTTCAAAATTTGCTCCACGCCAAGTGTAAATACACTGGTCTTCATCGCCCACTACAAAGACATTTTTGTGCACAGACGCAAGCTGTTTTACAAGTTGGAACTGTATGTAGTTGGTGTCCTGAAATTCGTCGACTAGGATATATCTAAATCTCTCAGCATAACTTTTAAGAACATCTTCTCTTTCAAGAAAGAGCTTGTTTGTGAGAACTAATAGGTCGTCAAAGTCAAGAGCATTGCTTTTTATGAGCGTATCTTCATATAGTCTCATGAGATGGCCTATCTCTTCTATATTCTCTTGCCCGTCATTTTCGCTTAAGTATAAACCAAGGTCACTGTAGTTGTTTTTAAAATTTGAAAGGTGAAACTTGAGCTGTTTTTTGAGCTTGTCCTTTTCGTCTTTGATGTCCTCATCTGCAAACATTTGTTTTATCATTCTGTCCACATCGCTCTCGGCGTAGATGGTGAAATTACTGTCGTAGCCAAGGTTTAGCTTTGAGATATGACTTCTCAAAATCTTTGCGCACATGGAGTGAAAGGTGGAGATCCAAACGTCGCCATAGCCTGAGACCATTTTCTCCACCCTCGTCTTCATCTCTTCGGCTGCCTTGTTTGTAAAGGTTATAGCCAAAATATTGTATGGTGAAACCCCAAGCTCTTCTATTAGATAAGCTATCCTATGGGTGAGCAATCTCGTCTTGCCGCTACCCGCTCCGGCAGTGACTAAAATAGCGCCATCAATAGTCTTGAGCGCCATTTGTTGTTCGGGGTTTAAACTCTCACTGTAGCTCATAGAGCTTCCTCAGCAAAATAAATGCCGCCGCCCTTTCCTTTTTTATAAAAGAGCGTCTTTATTCTTTCGTTTATATCCTCTACATATCTGTAGACTGACCTCATGCTAATGCCAAAATGGGTGGCTATTTCTCGCGCGGTCGATTTGCCTTTTTTTGCAATAAAATCAAGTATTGCTTGATACGGCAATCTTCTTGAAAATGTCTTCACAGCCTTTCTCCTTACTTGGAGATTATACGCTAGTTTTAGTATTTTAGGCAAGCGTTTATTTTGCCATTTCGCAAATTTTTGCAATAGCTTTGACGGTTTTTTGCACCTCACCAAAGGTCGTAAAGCCAGAGAGCGAAAGTCTCACTGTTCCTTGCTCAAGCGTGCCAAGGCTCTTATGCTTTAGTGGCGCGCAGTGCAGTCCGCTTCTTGACGCTATTTTGTATTTCATATTTAATATGTCGCTCACTTGACTTGAGGGCATATCTAAAATGTTAAAACTTATGACTCCAAAGCTATTTTCAGGATGAGTATAAGTTATGACTCCGTCAAGGTTTTGAAGCTCGTAAAGCAGATATGTGGACAAGTCTTCTATTCGCCTGTTTATACTCTCAAAGTTTTCTTTGACATACTCAAGGCCCGCGCCCAAACTCAAAATGTTTGGCGTGGCCACAGTTCCGCTCTCAAACGCCTCGGGCGCGATGAGCGGCTGTCTTAAGCTCGCGCTCTCCGTGCCCGTTCCGCCAAAAAGTATGGGGCGAAGTTTGGCTTTTGGGCTAAAGCACAAGACGCCCACGCCTTGAAGCGCATAAAGCCCCTTGTGCGGAGCCAGAGCCAAAAGGTCTATCCCGCTCCTTGTCATGTCTATCTTCACATGTCCCGCGCTTTGAGCCCCGTCTACTAAAAAGAGTATACACCTTTGCTCACAAAACTCTCCTATGGCCTCTAGTTCTGTCATCATACCGTCCACATTTGAGATGTGGTTTACACAAATCATGTAGGTGTTTGGCCTAACAAGAGGCTCTATGTCTTCAAGCGTGAGCCTGAAATTATCTTTTGGTTTTGCGATCGAGATTGAGATGTGGCCCTCAGCTTCAAGCTCGTGCAAGGGCCGGAGGACGGAGTTATGGTCATTTGTCGTGCACACGACATGACCGCCCTCAACATACGAGCCTAAAATTGCTAGATTGAGCGCTTGGGTACAACTCCCTGTAAAGATGACATTTTCACTCCTCTTAACACCAAAGAAGGCCGCCACTTTCTCTCTCACTTCTGCGACTTTCATGGCGGTCGCTATGCTCATGTCGTGACCACTTCGGCCAGGATTTGCACCATATTTTCTCATCGCCTCATCTACGGCGTTTATGACGCACCTAGGTTTTGGGAAGCTAGATGCACTGTTGTCTAAATAAATCACTTTTTCAAATTTCTCCTACTATAATGATATGAAAGACAAAGTTTTAAGTTACAAAAGGAGAACATATGAAGATAGCTGTGTTTAGAGCCCGAACTGAAACCCTCACCTTTGCTAGCCTACTGAAAAGCTATGGCGTGCGAGTGGGAATAATAAATACCCCAAGAAGACTAAACGTCTCTTGCGGTATTTCTGTGACTTTTGAAAGCGCCTACCTGAGTGTAGCTGAAAACATTTTAAAGAGAAGAAAGTTTGATTCCTTTGCTGGCATATACGACGCCTAGACGAGCTTGAAGTCTTCCATAATATAGACTCCGCCACCTCTGCCGTTTTTGGTCACAATGGGTATTCCAGCTAGCGACAAACTATCTAAATATCTATACACAGACCTTGTGCTTATCTCAAAATGCTCAGCTATCTCCCGAGCTGAAGTCTTGCCTTTTTTAGTAATAAAGACATAGATGCCCATAATCATATACTGACTCATGTTTCACCTCACTTCTACCATATTTTGAAGTGAGTATATCATCACGAAAACAATTTGTCAAACATTTGTTCTATAAATTTGAAAATCTCTTATTTGTTCAAAAACTTGTTTACATTCCTATTCTTTTCATACTCCTTGAGCGCTACGCTCTTATAAGAATAGGTGTAAGAGTTCTTTTCAACAAACTCCTCTTCTGCGAGCTCAATCAGCCTGTTTAGGTGCCTTTTGTAGCTCTCTTTAAAGAGGTAGTTTGAGAGCGAGCCCGGGACAGAGTTTAACTCATTTATATACACCCTCTCACCCTCTACCAAAAAGTCAAACCTCACGACGCCTTTACACCTAAAGTCTCTAAAGCATCTCGCCGAGAGCTCTTCTATTTCTTTTTTTAGCTTTGCTGAGATATTTGGAGAACTTGTTCTGCCCTTGGAAAAGTTTAGATACTTCTCTTTAAAGTCTAGGAGCTTACCTACAGAGTTTGGCTCCTCAAGGCGTGAGAGCTCAAGCCTTAAGCTATTGCCTCTCACTGCGCAGTTTATCTCCTTAAAGTCCACAAGCGCCTTTTCGACGATAACTACTGGGTCATACTCTATAGCGACTTCTATAGCATCAAAAAGCTCTTCTTTAGAGCTAGCTCTGTTTATACCTATACTGCTGCCAAGATTTGAAGGTTTTACAATGAGCGGAAAGCCAAGCTTCTTTAGCTTTTTAAAGGCTTTCTCCCTATCCTCTAAAAACTCGCGCTTTGTCACAACGCCGTAGTCTAGAATTGGATAGCCCAGAGCGCGCATTATCTCTTTCATAATGACCTTATCCATAGATATGCTAGAAGCCAAAACACCGCACGAGGTGTAAGGAATATTAGATAGCTCTAATACTCCTTGAAGAGTGCCGTCTTCGCCGTTCATGCCATGATTACAGACGACAGCGCAGTCTACTTTAAAAGCCTTTTTAAAGCCAAAACTTCGCTTTTCAAGAAGTTCTCCACTTCCCATTTTCAAACATACTTCTCTTGTCCCTCTCTCGTCAAAATCCTCAAAGCTCTCTATCTTTTTTAACTTTTCGCCCGTGAGCCACTTGCCCTTTCTTGTTATGTAAATTGGCACTACTCTAAACTTCTCTTCATCTAAATTCTCTATGGCCTGAAGCCCAGTGATTATTGATATATCATGCTCTGCGCTCTTCGAGCCAAAAATTACTAAAATACATTTTTTCATGATTTCCCCCATATTTATTTATGATTTTTCGCGCCTTAGGTTCAATAAAAGGTAAAATGATTGATTGAAAAGGTTTTTTGTGCTATTATGTAAATATGGTAGAAAAAGTTTTACAGCTTGAAAATGTAAGCAAATCTTTTGGCCCAAGAAAAGCCGTAGATGGTGTTAGTCTCACTATAAACAGCGGAGAGATAATCGGCTTTTTGGGCGTAAACGGGGCTGGAAAGAGCACGACTATGAAGATGATACTTGGCCTGACAAATTTAGACGAGGGCAAGATTTATATTGATGGCTATGACATTGAGGGAGAGTTTGAAAAGGCTATCGCTAGAGTTGGCGGAATGATTGAGACGCCTACGCTCTACCCTTATCTTACAGGCGCGCAAAACCTCAAATATTTTGCCTCGCTCTATAAAGGCGTGCCTTCTTCTCAAATAAACAATGTGGCAAAACTCGTCGGCCTAGACGCAAGACTCAAAGACAAGGTCAAAAATTATTCACTTGGGATGAAACAGCGCCTTGGCATAGCCCAAGCGCTTCTCACAGGCCCAAAGCTTCTCATCTTAGACGAGCCTACAAACGGCCTAGACGCAAACGGCATTATCGAGATTAAAGCTACTCTAAAAAATTTGGCCAAAAACAACGACACAGCCATTCTCATCTCAAGCCATGTTCTCTCAATCCTCGAGAGTTTGTGTGATAAAATAGCCATTATCGACGGCGGAAAACTTCTTGGTGTAAAGACGCTCGCCGAGCTAAGGAGCGCCTATAAAATGTACGGCTCGACCTATATAAAAACGGGCACGCCAAACCTAGCTGGTCAGCTTATAAAGAAAAACTTTAAAATAGACGCAAAGGTCACTTCAAATAAAGTCCTGTTTAATGCCAGCGAGGACAAGCTCGCCTCAATCATCGTCATGCTGACCAAAAACAAAATTCCTGTCTATAGCGCAGGCGAAGTAGAATATTCGCTCGAAGATCTATTTTTAAATATTGTTGGAAACAAAGCCATAATTTAAGGGGTTTTTATGAAAGTTTTTAGACTAGCAAAAGCAGAGCTCTATAAGCTCCTGCAAAGACCAGCTTTATACATTATCACAGGCGTGCTCGTCATCGCGCTTGCAGTGTTTGCCGTCTTCTACTCGCCTCAGCGTAGCACTTCTTCTCTCTCGACCTATACAGGCACTATGACCGAGATAAACACTCAATTTGAGGAGAGAAAAACTCGTTTTGACAACAATTTAAATCAAAAAATTCAAGAAATTGAAGAAAATTATTATAAAATAACAAACACCACACCAAAATTAAATGAAACAAAAAACAACTACGAGCTCATCGTGGCAAGACAAAACTCTTTAAATAGCGCAGTCATAGCCCTCAGTTCAAGCGAGGACCTCACTAGTGCAAAAAACGCACTCACTTCGCTCAAAGAACAGATTCTTACTGCTAGAAACAGCCTGCAAAGTTTAAATACTGAAATAGACTTTTATTTGACTAGAAGCGACTACGACAGCTACTATAGCTTTCTAGATAGCTACTACAGCCAAATTCCTACAGTGGCACAGCTTACAAACTATAATAAGACGGCCATAATTTCACTCTCAAACACACTTTCGACGAATTACAATATAAATGAAAGAGCCGAATTTATGAATTCTCTCAAGGCCTTTGAGCTTGACCAAGAAGAGGTGGACGAATATTTAGAAAAGTTTGGCTACTCCTTGGCCTACAGCACTGACGGCCAAAGCGTGTTAAACACTCTCTACGCTGAAATTACAGAATTTTATAGTCAAAACATATCTTCTCAAGAAGACTCTGTCAAAGAGCAGTTTATTGAAAAATTAGAGCTTTATGAGAGCCTATCCTTAGCTGGACAAAGAGGCCTAGACTACTCCTTTACGCTATCTATCACCTCAGGCCTAACAGACAGCTACTCCAGCTCTCTTATAGGCTTTGAGAGCGTAAACACGTATTCACTTAAAGAGCAAGTTTTAACATACTCTTTTGAGATAGATAATCTTTTAAGTCAAGACAGCTATTCTAGGTCTCCAGCCTTCTTCTCAACCTCTACCTCAAACCCTACGGCTTATGACTTCACTATTACTGCCATGCGCATTTTGAGCATCATTATCATAATCGCTTGCGTCTTCTTTGCCTCTGGCATGATTGCTGGAGAGAGCTCTCAAGGCACGCTCAAAATGCTTGCCATCAGGCCATATTCTCGAAACAAAATCTTGCTTGGCAAGTTTATAGCCTGCATAGAATTTTTACTCCTCCTGCTCTTTATAAGCACGCTCGCCACCTTTATCGTGGGAGGCTGTATGTTTGGCTTTGGGAGCGCAGAAGTATTGCTTATCTTCAACGCCTCAAGCCTTGCTCTCGTCCACCCTATCTGCCTCGTCCTCATCTACATGCTCGCAATAATTTTGGAGGCCTCTTTCTTCATTTCGCTTTCGCTTCTCGCCTCAACTCTTATTAGAAGCGGAACGGTTTCAGTCGTAGGTTCGTTTGCTATATACTTAGTCACACTTCTAATAAACATCTTTGCTGGCTCAGCTGTTTGGGCAAAATTTCTTCCGTCTACTCACGCTAACCTCTATGGCTTCTTTGGTGGAGTTTCAAACTCTGTCAGTGCAATGGGCTTCTTTGTCCCAGCAGACGCAAACTTTTTTGTCAGCCTCAGCATAACGCTGGTCTCAAGCTTCCTCATGCTCGCTCTCAGTTTAGTAATATTTAGAAAAAGAGATATATCCTAAACTTTAATTATCTCAAGCGTATAACTCTCTATGTTATACGCTTTTGTTATGTCTAAAATATCCGCCCTAAGTTTTTCTAAATATTTTTTATTTATTTTTTTAACCTCAATTTTTATAATCGAAACACTACTCTCTCCATCAAGCGACCAGACCTTTACTTCCTTTAAAGAATTTATTTCTAATTTATTTAATTCTTCTAAATATCCATTAATATCAAAATTTTTAGGAATTTTTTCTAAAAAAATAGAAAAAATATCAAAAATATTTTTAATTACACCAAAAATAATAAAACTAGTGACACATATTGAAAGCACAGAATCTAAAAAATCGAATTCAAATATTTGCATAAAAAGACTTCCAATTAATGCTATAGCCCAACCAAAAAGGTCTTCAAGCATATGAAGATTTATAGCTCTGCTATTAAAGTCTTTTTTTCTTTTCATTTTAAAAAATACAATTCCATAAACAAGCAGGCCAAAAACTGAGAGCCAAAATATGCCACTAGACTCCACCTCCTCTGGATACAAAAGTCGAACGACTGCACTGTACAGCATAAACCCCAGCCCTATTAAAAGTACCACGCTTGTGATAAGCGCCCCTAAGACGCTGTATCTTTTATACCCAAGTGTATATTTTTTGTCCGCTTTTTTTAAAGATTTTTTTTCGAAAAAATAGGCCAGCCCGACGCTGACACTGTCCACAAAGTCATTAAAGGAGTCACTCAAGATGTAAATGCTGTTTGTAAAAATGCCTCCCACAAGTTCTAGAATTGAAAAAAATATGTTAAGAAAGAAAACTATAGCTAGGTTTTTTCTTTTGTCATTCATAAAAAAGCCCTCACTCATAATATGCGAGTGAGGGCCAAATGCGATAATTATTGAATTATTGTAAGAATAAGAGCTATCAAAATCATTACAAGCGCAACAAGCTTACACCCTAAATAAATAGGGTCGTTGTCTTTTATCTCTGTCGTCTTTCTGCATATTCTCGTAATCTTCTTAGCCAAGAACACTAGGGCAAAACCTAATATGGCCAAAATGATACCTGTGAGAACATTTGGCATGCTCAATCTTTCAACTAATCCATCAAATATCAATAATGTATTCATACGCTCTCCTAACTTTGCTATCTATATTATATCAAAGTAATATGACTTTTTCAAGCCCCTTTTTCAAATTTAACAAAATTCATTTGGAAAGAATAAACTATCATAGCGACGAAAAATCAAAGGGAGGAAATTTAATGAAAAAAATCGCTATAATAATGGCGTCAGTGATGGCAATCTTCGGTTTTGCCATGATAGGAACGGCCTGTGGCAGAGATGAAAACCACATAAGAATAACCGAAGTGACACACAGTATATTCTATGCACCACTCTATGCAGCTATTAATAAAGGTTTCTTTGAAGAGGAAGGCCTCACGGTTGAGCTAGCAAACGCCGGAGGCTCAGACAAAGGCATGCCAGCCCTACTCTCCAACTCCGCCGAAATCGGTCTGCTCGGACCCGAGGCCGCTGTATAAACTGATAGAACAAAAGGTACATAGCAAATCAAAAAGAGCCCAACGCGGGCTCTTTTTAATTATCTTTCCACTTAGTTATTATTTTCTCAATCTCCTCAGCAGATTTACCTTCTTTTGTAAGACGCTCCCTCATTAACTTTTCAGCTTCCAACATTGATTCATAGTAGAAAGATGGATCTACATAATTGTCAATCGCTTCATAATACTCCTTGTGGCTTTGCACAACTTCTGGTATTGACATTCCTTCTGCTGTGAGCTCAAATCTCCCAGCTGAACCATCTTTGCCTCTCGGTGTAATGTAATACCAGTTCTTATTCTTCATAAAATATGGCTCTTTTACTAACATGTTTCCTCCTATCCTACCATTGTTTTAAGTTCAAAATTTTTTACATTCATCTTCTTTGACAGAAAGATTTCAGTCGCTTTACAGATTGAAGAAGGCTTTTTACAACAATTCAATCCAGCAAACAACTCCGCAAAAGCTTCCCTATTATTTGTCTTCCCATAATTACTTATCATATCCACCCCTTCTTTTCCAAAATATTTGCGGTGGATTCTTTGAATACTTTTAAAATATTTTGTTGCATAGCTTTCGGCATATTCCTGAACTCGCTTCTGTCTATCAGCTTTAGACTTAGCTTTTGCCAGGTCCGTTAAAAAAGCCTCATACTTCATTTTCCCTTCTCTATTAGCCAACTCTCTCTGCATTAAGACTTTTTGGACAAAATGCCCATATTCGTGAGTTATGGTTTGATTGACATACTCATTCTTGTCAACATTCATCCAAAACCCACTATCAATTTGTCTTTTCGCTTCCCCTTCTACAAGTTCTTTGCTTGAGAGTTTTAAATCGTTGTTAAAAACAATATGCAAATTATTGAATCTAGTTCCGTCATGTATAAAGCAAGCTGTTGTGTTTGGGCTCAATTTGTTTGCTCGAATATCCAGCGTTTCATTTTCATTCTTCAAAGTCCCAACAGTATCTACATATTTCCTTGTTAAAGAGTCCACTTTAGTAATATTGGGTATGAACATATCCTCGGGCATGTCATCAGTGGACTGCTTGATATGGATCTTCTTTTCCTTAAGCTTCTTAGTTTTTCCGTTATATTCCTTCTTGGTATCTTCATCTTCTAATATATCTTCTAATATGTCAGCTATATTTACATCCCCACTAGTCGCATTAGACGGGTCATAAAAGTTTAAGTAACAACTTCCTCGTCCTCCCATAAAGTTAAATCCTCCTTTGAATAATTTTTGAAATTAATTTCAATATGTGTAGCAATTTGTTCAATGCAATTGTATCGCTTGAGACTTTCTGGAATAATTCCATAAAACAAGATATTTACCGGCGACAATCGTTTCACCATTTCATCAAATCCTCGGCAAAAATACAACTTTGTTTGCTTCGACTTTATACACCCTAACGAACTAACTGCGATCGTCGAATTTTTAGGGAGCCCGTCAAAGCACCAAGCAAAAGAGCTTTCGTCGGCCCAAGACGCGTTAGGGACAACCTTAATTCCATTTGCCTGCCAATAACCAGCTAGTGCACGACTACGGTAACAATTCCAAATTTGTTGCGCTTTGGGCATATCTCTATAAATACTAAAATCTGGAGCTATCACACCTTTGAATTGTCTTAAAAACTCCAAATATTTCTCTGGCTTATTCCAAACTCTTTCAAATTGATAATCATCTATGTAAAAATGAACAAAATATTCCTTTCTATTGACTACAGTTTTTGCTATATTGAATGGAACTACAGCATATTTAGACACTTTAACTTTAGAAGCTTCAATTTTAGGAAAATCAAAGAGCCCTTCATAGCTAATATTCTCTATTAGGCCCAACCTAAAATTATCTCTCTCTAAACTAACATTATTTGCTTTCATAAACCCCAGCTTTAAGCCCTGTTGTCTTTTCTTTATTTAATAAATTAGATAATTTAGAGTTTTTTGTTGTCAAATCAAAAATTTTTGATTTTAAACTAATTATTTTTTGTTTTAGGCAATTTATATTAATATTGTATAACCTTTTAAAAGCTTCCAAATCACTAGTCAATTTAAATACTTCACCTCTCAGTTTCTTTATGTAACACTTATCACAAAGCCCATCCTCTATTACATAAGACTCCTCAACAGTAAACAATTTTTTACACTTTTCACAAATAAATTTTTTCATAGTTTAATCTCCTTTAAACACTTATCAATATTTGACAATTTACTTAGCAAAGCTTAGGTTCGCAAATACTAGTAATTCATACACTATTCTTTAAATTATCCATTATGCCATGTCCATAAACCCAAAAAGACTAATTAGAATAAGAGATAAGAAAAACCCAACAAACATAAGAAAAAATACTCCAACGCTAATAGTATTATACATATCTTCAATCTCGTTCATTTGTCTATCAATCATAGATAGTTCAGTATCAGCGGATTCTGTTACGAGTTCAAAAACATAATCTTTATTACATAATTTAACCCTCTTTCTCGAACCATATCGTCCATAAATAACAAAATCTTCCTCGTTTAATTGTTTTGCCAAATAAATATCATTCTCTTTAAAAACATTATTTTTCTTACTTTGTATACATTTTAAAAAAACTTTATTCATAAAATTTCTCCTCTGTTTATTTTTTTACTCTTTTATTTTCTTATTAAATTAAAAATTTTTGATATTGTGCCACTTTTTCGCCTTGAAGCAGAAAACTTTTATCTAGCAATTTTACACTTCTTCTTGTTCACATTCCTTTTTCGCTTGCTGGTAGAAACAATCCATCTTCTCTTTTAATTCATCATTTGTAAATAATCCACCAACCATATTTATTCTATAAGGCATCAACTTTATACACGCCAACTCGCAAGCCCTTTTCCAAGTGTCTCGCTCGGTTTCAAGTTCTTGCTTTTCTTCTTTAAGCTGTCGCCTTAACTTCTTCGTTTCTAAAACTTGTTCATTAAAGGCTTGATTGTAAGTTCTATAAACTTGCCTGTGAACCTCTTTCCCATTTTCGTCATAGCCATCTTCAAACAATATGTAGCCGTTGTCTTCTTCTAGTTCGGCAATTGTTTTATCTTTTTCAGCGAGTTGCTGTTTGAGTTGGTCGATTTGCTCGGCTTTATTTGGA
>CALVTI010000030.1 GCA_944361835.1 uncultured Clostridia bacterium | reverse complement strand
AAAAGTTTGAAACTAAAATTGACAGTAGCAGTTGTTTACACTGCTATTTTAGCGTTGTTTTTACCTTTTAGCAGGCCTCTTGAGGCCTTTCTATCAAATGGGCTTTTCCCTGATAATTATCAAGAAGTGCAGGCCTGCGACTTTAGAGTGCATTTTATCTCAACAGGTGACGCTGACGCCATTTTTCTTGAGATGCCAGAGGCTACCATGATGATAGATTGTGGGACTGAAGAAGCAGGGCCAAAAGTGCTTGAATATGTAAATGGGGTATATGGAGATAGAGAAAAGAAGATAGATTGTTTTTTAGCTACGCACGGGCATGAAGACCATATAGGCGGAGCTAGTTATATTTTTGAAAATTATGAGATAGAGACAATAGTGAGGCCTAGCCTCTATTCTACCATTGAGTTTGAGAGCCAGCTAGTTATTCAAAACCAAATAGTAGACACCAAAGCTTATGAAAGATTTATTGAGTGTGTTAGAGCTGAGACTTATGAAGGCTCTAGCAGCAACATTATTTTTGCTTACGCAGGGCTGGAGTTGCAGTTTGGTGAGGTAGTGGTGAAGTTTGTCGCGCCACTAAACACAAATTATGAAAATCAAAATGACTATTCAGCAGTCGTCAAGGTGAGCTACAACGGAAAGAGTTTTCTCTTTACAGGTGACGCTGAAGAACCTAGTGAAGCTGAGATGATTTTAAATTTTGGTGACGAGCTTAAAAGCGACGTTTTGAAAGTGGCTCACCATGGCAGCACAACTTCTTCCTCTCAAGACTTTTTAAATAGCGTGAAGCCTGAGGCTTATGTCATAACTTGCGGCGACGAGCGCGCTGATAAGTTTTATGAGGAGTATTCTAAAAGTACTCTTCTTAATAACAACGTTTTTATGACTGCAAGAAATGGGGATATTATCTGCGGAGTGACGGACGGCGGAGAGTTTGTTTATACCATGGAGACTAGAGGGAGAGTTGAGCTTTGGAAGGTGGCGCTGAGCTTTGAAATACTTGGTCTTGTTTTGATTTTTAGCTTTGTAAAGAAGTGGAAAAATCCAAATTTTTCCTAGTGAGGAAACATTGTTCTATTAAAATGTAGTTTTTTTTGCTTTGTATAAAATGCGTTATTATGTTAATATATTGTACAAGAGCATTCAAAAAGGTGCATTTATGATAAAGAGTTTTATAGTTGTTGGACTTAATAAAATGAAGACGCTCAATTTTTGTCAAAAGTTGGCGAATTCTTTGGGCATGCACTTTTTAGATGTTGAGGCGCTTTTTGAATATTCTATTGTAGATAGTAAAGAAGCACTTTCTAGATGCGGTAAGGCATATTTAGATAGAGAGGAAAAAAAGACTGTTTTGAGTTCTTTAGAGTTTGAAGATACTGTCATTTTTATGACTTTTGACATCTTGGCTCATCATCTTGAGGAAGCTAAAAGATTGGATATTTTTTATTATTATAAAGAGCCGAGCGACTGCGAGGATCCTCTACTTGAATTTGTGTTTGAAGAGCGAGACTCTTTTTTAAAAGAAAATAGTAGACTTGTGCTTACAGGAGCGGAGCAAAATAAAATAAAAGCCGTCAAAGACTTTTTTAAAGGGGCGAGAAAGTGAATTTAAATCAAAAATGCATCAATGTAGCAAGAGTGGTTTCTGCTGAAATGATCAGCCGTGCAAATTCAGGGCATACGGGAGTAGCGCTAGGCGCTACTACTATTCTTTATTCACTATTTAAAGATCACTATACATATTATTCTCAAGAGTATAGAAATAGAGATAGGCTAGTTTTGTCAGCGGGGCATGCAAGCGCATTACTTTATACTCTAGAGTATATGTTTGGCTTCAACGTGTCGCTCGACGACTTAAAAAATTTTAGAAAGTTGGGGAGCAAGACGCCAGGCCATCCTGAGTATGGAGTGACCGACGGAGTCGAAGTGTCTACTGGCCCGCTCGGGCAGGGCGTGGCAAATGCAGTCGGCATGGCTATTGCTGAGGCGCAACTTGCAGAGAAGTTTAATGCGCAAAAGTTTAATGTTATAAACCACAAAGTGTATTGTTTTGTAGGTGACGGCTGTCTTATGGAGGGCGTGGCAAATGAAGCTATCAGCCTTGCTGGAACTCTTAAGCTCAAAAACTTAATTTTGCTCTATGACAGCAATAGCATTACTATGGACGGCAAAACAAATTTGGCCAACACTGAAGATGTGGAGAGAAAGTTTAAGTCTCAAGGCTGGCGAGTTATAAAAGTTTCAAACGGCAATAGCTATTTTAGTTGCACAAACGCCATTGGTCAGGCGAAAAATAGTAAAAAACCTTGTATCATTATTTTCAAAACAAAAATAGGATATGGGACGAAGTATGTAGGCTCAAATGCTATTCATGGAAAACCGCTCAACGCTGAAGAGCTCCAGGCTTTGAAAGACAATTTGTTTTATGAGGGCGACTTGAGTGTGCCGAGCGAGGTGAGAGAATATTGCTATCGTTCTCATAGAAGGAGCAAGGTAAACTATTTTAAATGGGAAAAACAGTTTGTCTTGTATCAAAACACCCACCCAGACCTTTCTAAAGAATTTTTAGAATTTTTCGAAATCCCTCACATAAATTTCGCAAAAATATGCAAAGGCAAGTTTAAAGAAAAAAATAGCATGCGAGAGGCAAACAAGGTCGTCATAAACCAAATCGCAAACCATTTAAAGAGCTTTGTGGGCGGAACGGCCGACGTGATGAATTCGACTATGGCATATATTGACGGTGGCGGAGACTTTAGCGCAGAAAATTATAGAGGTAGAAATATTCACTATGGGATACGAGAGCACGCTATGGTGGCCATAGCAAACGGGATTAGTTTGTATTTTGGCCTGCCGAGCTTTGTATCGACCTTTTTGACTTTTGTAAACTACTGCATCGCGCCTATAAGAATGACAGCTATGATGAATATCCCTGTTTGGTCATATTTGACTCACGACAGCATCTATGTCGGCGAAGACGGCCCGACTCATCAACCTGTAGAGCAGATAGCCCAGCTGAGGTGTATACCAAATTATACAGTCTTTAGGCCATGTTGCACTACAGAGCTACTAGCTTGTCATAGCATAGCATATGAGCAGATGAGACCGTGTGCATTTATCCTCTCAAAGCAAGAGCTTGAAGAGCAAGATGTGAGTTTTGACGACGCAAAGAAGGGCGCATATATCTTGGCTGAAGATGAAAATGCGGACATAATAATTTTTGCCACAGGCAGTGAGGTCAGTCTTGCCCTTGAAGCAAAGGCCGAATTAAATCGCATGGGCAAAAAGCTAGTCTTGGTAAGTGTGCCGAGCGTCGAAGTTTTTGAGAGGCAGAGCGCAAAATACAAAGAGAGCATTTTAAAGAGAGGAATAAAGAAGAGAGTTGCTGTTGAGGCTTCAAATGACCCAGTGTGGTATAAGTTTATTGGGCTTGAAGGTCTAATGTTTGGCGTGGACAAATTTGGGCTGAGCGGAAAGGGCAGTGAGGTCGCAAATTATTTTGGCTTTAACAAACAAAATTTGGTAGAAAAAATAAAAAATTTATAAAAATAATGAATAAAACATTTAAAAATGCAAATATTAATGGCGTAAAGCAGCAACTGCTTTACCTGAACAAAATGGCGGGTGTAATCAATTCCCCGTCATTTTTGTTTTTTCTCGCCCGCCCAAAAGCGTCGCTATGCTGCGTTTCTGCGAAGCGACCGAAGACAGTCATGTACGCCTGGTACACTCCTGCCTTCGGCCACTAAATAAGAAAAAAAAGAAAAATAAAAAAATCAAAAAACGTGCAAAAAGCTTGACATGGGCACCGGGGGGGGGTGCTATACTTTTAACATCAAAGACTCGCCAAGACTGCTCAGTTTGAGGTTTTCAAAAACACTTGTACTTTTAGTACATGTTGAGATTTTTGGCGATTTTTTAGGTACACTTAAGAAGAAAGGGGAAATTAGATGAAAAAGAAATTCAAACTTTTCGCTACAGTTGCCTCAATCAGTTTGACACTCGCGCTTATGGTCTTTGGAGTAATTGCCGCCACTTCTGTAAATGTGACTATAAGTTCTAATGTGTCATACACGGCAGACGGTGTAGCATTCAAACTCTACGGCAAGAGTGAAGTCCTTGCTTCTCAGCCGACAGGAGATGCCACTGACCTCACGGATGACACCGCCGACAAGGTAGTAACCGTAGGCGTAACTAACGCCGGCACAGACAATATGACTCTCCCGAGCCAGACTTTTACAGCTTCAAGCACTTGGGTAGTCTACACCTTCACAGTGGAGAATATTGGCTCAAATCTCATTGAAGCCATAACTGTCTCTGCTACCGCTAGCGACGAAAATGTCCTCGCTTCAGCCGACGTACCAACAGGTAATCTTACACAGGGCGCCAAAGAGACATTTAGGTGCTACTTCCACCTTAAAAACGCAAACCGATCAATTTCACAAAATGGAACGAGTGTGACGATAGAGATTGGCGAGTCGATTGCAACAGAAGCTTCTTACATTGCTCCGGGGTCTCTAGTTGGTTTTTCAAGTGTCACAGAGGGGGCGACTACAACATGGACAAAGGGCCAAGAGTCATTTGCTGTAACTTCTTCTACTTCGGGAACAACAGTCACAGAAACGAACACATTTACTAATGGCGATAAAACAACAACATTTACCACTACATACAACACATCTACAGTTCAAACTGCAGCTTCTCAAACTTTTTCAAACACACTATCAAATTATGTTATTGCCGATCGTACGCTTAGGACTATAAACATTACTTCAGGCGACAATACCACCGTGACAATTCCTGACTGGCTGAACATAACAGCAACTTACGGCTATTCTTCTTCAACAGCGACTTTCTATAACTTGAGAAACTCTCTTCAAGAAGTGAATTTGCCTAATACATTGAAGACTATAAACAATTATACTTTCCACTCTTGTAGCTTGGACTCAATAGAAATTCCAGCAGGAGTGACGAGTATAGGAGGTTCTTCTTTTGCAAGTTGCGCAAATCTCGCTTTAGTGAGCTTTGCTCCGGGCAGTCAACTGAACAGCATAGGAAGTTATGCTTTTAGAAATTGTGCCTCTTTAACTTCAATAGCAATGCTTAATGATGGATTGGGAACAATTGATACAAGTGCATTTGAGGGTTGCTCAAGCTTGACAAGTTTTGATATGCCATCGCAGTTGACTTCACTTGGGAATAGAGCATTTAAAGATTGCTCTGCTCTTAGTAGCATAGTTTTACCAGCTGCTTTATCCAGCGTGGGAACTGAAGTCTTTTCGGGTTGTCAGTTATCTTCTGTAACCTTTGCCTCTTCAAGTCAGCTTACTACAATCTCAAATGATATATTTACTGGAGCAGAAATAGAAAGCTTGGAGATTCCTGCTTCTGTGACTTCTATTGGGAACTCTGCATTAGCAAACATTACAGGTCTCATGGAGGTAGACATAAAGAGTCAGGCTGTGGCTAATAGTTTGACTAGCGTTGGTGAAGCGGAAGGACTTCTTCTTTGTATGGCGGGGCTCAATTTGAAGTTCACTGGAGTCACACCTCCTGAGTTTGTTACTTCGAATCTAACATATAATGGGAGCGTTTATACAGTTCCTAATGGGACCGCCGTCAATGTCACAAATATCAACATACAACCAGGAGAAGGGCTCGACGCCCTTGAGGAAAGCTCAAGCAACAGCGGAAGTAGATTTTCTTTCTCCACTTCGGCACAATGCGTTGCAATTTACGAAATAGAGTGGAATTGGGGAAGCGGCAGTGCATATGAGGAAATTGAAATCGCGGAAGGCTTCGAAACTATATCCGGAGAAGAGGGTTCATATAGCTTTTCTTATTTTCCTAAAACTTTTACAGATGGCTCGATAAGAAATCCAATGTCAGCAAGGGGGGAAATAGTTGTTAAAGTGCGCTTTGCTTCGTTAGGATATATTAGCGAAACTCATGAGCAAACATCTTACTGGGAATGTCTCACGGGTGATATGCTTGTGACGATGGCGGACGGCAAAAAGAAGAGGCTCAAAGACCTCAAGAAGGGCGACAAAGTGCTTGGTGTCGATCCGCTTACAGGAAAGCTTATTGTCACAACTGTGCTTGACACGCTAAATACTGACAGCGTAAGGACCCACAAAGGTTACGACCTCTGGAAATTCAGTGACGGCACAGAGCTTAAGACAGTTCATAGACATGAGTTCTTTAGCATGACAAGAAGTAAGATGGTCTACACTGATGAGTGGGAGATAGGTGAGAAGTTTATCAAAGAAGACGGCAAAGTCATCACTCTCGTAAGTCATGAGACGGTAGACGAAGTCGTTGAGTACTACAATCTTCCTACTGAGCATCATACCTACTTTGTAAACGGCATCTTAGGTGGAGATAGAAATACTCTTCCAATGAATGGTGAAAGCCTTAAGTTTTAAAAATTAGCCAGCGAAATATTCGCTGGCTTTTTATATTAGAAAAGTTCGACAAATATTTTGTTTTTTTTCTATCTTAGGGTATACTAATGAAAAAGGAAGAGAGCATGAA
>CALVTI010000029.1 GCA_944361835.1 uncultured Clostridia bacterium | reverse complement strand
TTTAGGGTGTAGATTTTGATAAGTTTGTGGGTTATGGCTGTCGTGCCATCATATGCATATATGTAAGGAGCTTCAATCGTGTCTATGCTGAGCTGAGAGGCAGCAGAGGAGTTTGAGGTCTCTATGCCGTCACCTGAGAAGCTGGCCGCTACGGCTACGCTAGAGTAGTTTGTGATTTCGAGACAAATCTCTATTCTGTCGCTTGGAGCTACGGAAACTGAAGAGCCCCCTACTGTGTATGTGTGGCTGCCGTCTGTGGTCGCGCCGTCATAAAAATAGAGCGCGCCCACCTGCCAGTCGGCAGGTTCATCTCCAGAGTGAGTGTAAGAATAGGTGCTCACGGTCGTCCCGCCTATCTTGACAGTCCCCTCTATGTCGACAAGAATTTGGTCAGAGGCGTCAAAAGAAATGGTCGCGTTAAAACTGAACTGCTCTTGCGTAACAGCCCAGACAGAACCCACGAGCCCAGCAAAACATATTGCTGCGCACATGATTGTGGCGATAAGTTTTCCTCTCTTTTTCATGCTTTATCTCCTACTCCTTAGTTTGGTTATATCTTAGCATAATATCAAAATTCCTCAAAATATTTTGAGCACTTTTTGTCATCTTTTGGCATAGCGGTATACAGCAGTGGCTTTGGGAGTAAGTTATAGCATGGAAAGAAAAGTGTCTAATCTCGTCTCAAGCCCTGTCATTAGCCTCTATGAAGCAAAAGAGGCCGGGAGCGTGGAAAACATAGTTTTGGACGCAAAACTAAAAAAAATAACAGGGCTGATTATTTTTGATGAAATAAATAATCAAAAATATTATTTAAATACGAAAAATATTTATTCAATGTCGAAAATTGAGGAAAATTTTTGTATTTACATAAAAAATATGTTATTTCTAAAAAATGAACTACCTATAATAAACAATCCTATAAACAAACAGGCATATATTTTAGGTGAAGAAAAACTGGGATATATAAAAGATATATTGCTTGAAGAATTTTGCGTAAAAGAATATATATGCTCAAGCGGAGAAAATTTTTCGCCTGAAAATATATTTTCAGCAAATGAAATAATAATTTTTTCTAAAAATAAAATAAAAAAATCTAATTTTGCGCCAAAAAATAAAAAAATATTATTAAATAATCAAATAATAAATTTACCGACTGTAAAAATAATGCCTATAGAAATTACCTCACCGCCAAAGCTCATGGTGAGCAAACTAATAGGCAAAGTGGCAAAGGAAAACATAATTGGGTATAGCGGAGAACTCATAATAAAAAAAGGCCAGCGTCTTACGCCCGAGCTCATAAAGCGGGCGACGGAGCATGGGGTCCTCGCCGAGCTCTTCCGTTGAGCCCGCTGAAAAGCGTCGCCATGCTGCGTTTCTGTCGGTCGGCTAAAGACAGTCATTTAGGCTGACTAAACTCCTGCCTTTAGCCACCCGCCGAGCCTTGCCTGGCTCGCTTTTGAGTGGGCTCGGGAGTTTCTACTCAAGTGCACGTTTTGCAAGAGGTTATTTCTACGAAGAGCCCTCGAAGATTCCCCGCCCACCCACCCTAAATCAAAGGGGCGTTGCCCCTTTTACCCCTCCACTGCGTGGAGCTTTTTTGTTTTAGCCCGTCTTTGGAGATAGCCCGTCAAGTAGGAGATTGCGACGCTAGCGCTCGCAATGACACGAGAGGAAGGGCTTCGAAGACCAAGAGGTAGTGCTCTGCAGGGCCATAAGGATAGGATAGAAAGCAAGAAGGAGTGCGTTGGGGCTCCAGCGCCCTGCCCTAGTGTCATTACGAGGAGGCGAAGCCGACGTATGTAATCTCCTGCCTGACGGGCAAGCTCCAGAGATGGGCTCTTTTTTCTGTCTAGCGGACTCTCAAAACTCAGCGGTTTCCAGGTAGCGCTCTGGGGAGATTGCGACGCTCACGCTCGCAATGACACAAAAGGAAGGGCTTCTAAGACCAAGAGGCAAAAAGAAAAAGCCCGCGAAGGCGGACTTTAATTTATTGTAGACGGCTCAAAAGCGAGCGGAGCAAGGCTCGACAAGTCGGGCCTCGCAGGAGCGTACTAAAGCGTACGTGACTGTGAGGCCCGGCTTGGCAGAAACGCAGCTCTGCGACGCTTTTCAGTCGTCTTTTTGGGCGTCGGCGAGCTTTTTGAGCATAAAGTTTAGGTCTAGCCCGTGGACTTCGGCGGCTTCGCCGAGCGTCTCCATTTGACTCATCGGGCAACCAAAGCAGTGAAGCCCAAAGCCTTGAAGAATGTCGGCGAGCTTAGGGTCGGCTTTTAAAACCTCGCCTATGGTCGTGTCTTTATCAAACTTTTTCATGTTTTCTCCTTATAGTTTTGGCCTTTGACCATTGTTGATCATGCGCTTAATTTCCTCTTCACGAGCATACTTTTCGTAGGCCTCTTTAAACTTTATTTGGTCCTCTGTTTCTTTTGGGGTCAAGCCCATGAAAGAGGCCTTTATGCGCAAGAGCCCGTAGTTTTCTTTAATGCCTCCCACGAGGTCATTGTCTTCTAGCGCCTCTCTCATGTAGCTTCCAAAGGCCGTCAAGCGCTTTAGAAAGCCTTTTTTGTTATTTTCCATATTCCCTCACAGGTTATAGCCTAGGTCTTTGAGGCGGATTGCTATCAAGCATGCCCCTAATTTTCCTCTCAAGCTCCTGCCTCTTATACTCAGCCATCTCTTTTTCGTAGCGAGCCTGTTCTCTCGCAGATATTCCTCTCAAAGTTGAAGTAAATCTCTCAACAGTCAAAACTTCATTTGCAGCTTTATACGCGTCAGTTTCTTTAAACGGCTCAGCAGCATAGCCGACGAAAGACCTAAGAGGGTTTATAGCCCTATTTGCGTTTCTCACAAACGAGCCGCCCAAATTTTGGCCAAATGTTCTCCACCAAATTCTTCTTCCCTCTCTAGGGTCAAACGCTGGAGGAACGCTACGAGGAGCAGAAGGACGCGCAGGAGCAGCTGCAGCTCCACCTGAACCACCGGCTCCACCTTGGCCACCAGTTCCACCTGAACCTTGTGGTGGAACAGCTCCTCCGCCATCGTCAGGTTGTGGCTGAGGCTCATCAACCAACTCACCTCGTCGCCTACGATATTCTAAGAGCCCGTGATGCTTTATGTTATAATCATCAATTCGTTTCTGCTTTTGTTTTTCCAACTCTTTCTTTCGAGCTTGTAGTGTGTCCATAGTGTCTTTTGATAATCTTTTGGATCTTGCAGCAGCTATTTGATTATCTACAACACTAATTTGCTCATCTATGTCCGCTGCAGGAGATGTAGCATTATAGCTATCTCTTGCTTGGTCTGCAGCCCTCTTTGCCCTAACACCTGCAACAACACCTCTCGTTATAGGGAGTGCAGTCGCGCCCAGTATGCCCGCAGTTGCACCCACTGCGGCGCCGGTGAGCTTGAGAGCTTTGGCGGAGTTCTGGCCGACTTGTTTGGCGATGTCGTCTCCCATGCTTTGAGCGTCGTCCGCGCCGATGAGCTCGGAGAGCATCTTCATAAAGCTCTTGACTATGACTAGCCCGACTATGACAAAGAGCGTGTCAATGATTGTGTCTACAAGCGGGATATTAAAGAAATTTATCGTCGTAATGTACGGCAAAATTATCATAATGAGGTTTAGGCCTATGACGGCGCCGTAGGCGGAAAGAATTTTGCCTACAAACTTTGAGAACCATTTCTTAAAGGCGTTTCCGTCGTCAAGAGGCATAATTGCGGCAAGCGATGGCGAAATGAGGAAGAGCGCCACGCACTCGATTATCCTTCTCATCAAGCCAAAGATAATGTTTATGAATATCGCAATCATAATTATGCCCGCGCCAAAGGCAAGGATTATGTTAAAGTTCCAAAGGTCGTAATAATACCAGACGAGCGCGGTATTAAACCTGTTTAGGCTATCGACGGATTTCCCCGATTGAAGCCAAAGCGTCTGTGCGCCAGTGATGAGGTCAAAAGAAACTAGGTTGTGGCTTGCGATATAGCCGTCTGGATAGTTTACTACTTGCGGAGTGAGCAAGACGACATTGTTTGCGAAAGCTTCATCTATTTTTGTGGCGACCTCTTCGTGGTCATTTGCTCCGCCAGTGAAGAGCCCACCCATGTTTGTAGCTCCGTCAGTAGTCATCTGCAACAGCGCGTAAAAATCTCTCGTACCCGTAATAGTGCCCGAGCCAGAATATTCTAGGTCTGTTCCCTGGGTCGTCCTGACACGGTTCGCGTTGTAGGCCCCAACTTTAAACACGAGCCCGCTAAAAGGCGTGGTGGTCGTATAAATTCTAGTGCCAAAGAGATTATAACAAGACCAGGCCTCAACTTCTCTCCCTCCCACATTTATGGTCTCGTGCCGTAAAAGGTCTGTGTCAAGAGCTATAGAGGCGGCCGTCTGGCCTGAGGAGACTGAGTCCATGGCCTGCAAAACGACATTGCAAAGATAGACGCCAAACATGGTGGCGATAGGCACAATACAGAAAGTCAGAACGGCCTTAAAAGTACGCCCCATGACTTTAGACTTGGAGTTTGAGCCGTCTTTTTCTGGAGTGTATTCGTTTCGAATGAGCGCTATGATTGTGGTGACAAACAAAATGATCACGCCAAGTATGATGAAGCTCCAAAAGACATTGTTTAGAGCAGGATAGCGGTTTGTGACTATGCCGGTGATGAGGTCTTCGACTATGTCGCCAGACTGGAGCTCGCCGTCAATATAATAGCTGTCGAGCCCAGCCAGTTTTCTCACAAGGAGCTGAAGAACGTCTAGGATAGAGAGAAAGCTCGTGGCGAGGAGATACATGAGTTTTGGAATGCAAGCAAAGAGGTTTAGAAGCATATCACCAAAACCGGCCCACAGCATACTGCTTATTCCCATAGCTCTCCTCCTAAATCATAGTTTAACTTATTCTAACAAAAAAAAACATAAAAGTATAGTAGATTACAAAAAATTTAACTAAAAATTTTTATTTTTCTCTTCGCCTTTTGACAAAAAGAAAAAAGCGCCCAAGCGGACGCTTTAATATTATTGAGAAATTATTTTAGCCTGAACATATTTAGTGCGTTGATCATGCCTTGTGTAGTATCTGGAGCCAAATCTGGCAAGAGTGCTGGCATTATTACTGTAATAAACAAGATGAAGAACAAAATTAAACCAATAATTATAGCAAGGCCAATAACTACATTCAAGAGTCTCTTTTTGGCCTCTTCTCTCTTCTCAGTCGAGTCAGCTCTAGCCATATTCACGCCTAGCACAACGGCCCAAATGGCGCCAGCAGCACCAACCACAATAAGCAATGGCCACAAAACATCAAAGATCGTGTTCGCAACATCAATAACCCAGCCCCAAGTTTCACGCCAAGCTTCTGTACCATACTCATCCTTATTAATAACTGCTCCCAAATTTGCTATGCCGGCCATGAAATTCATAAGCACATTATTTAGCATAAATAACCTCCAAAAGTTTTAATTATCTTTTGCAAAGAATCTGCATTTATGCAATGCAAATTTATTTACACTCAAATGTTAGCATAAAAAAAATATAGTTCCAAACATTTTTCGACATTTTTTTATTTTTTTTTAAATTTGATAAAAAGCCCTATTTTAAAGCTTTTTTAAAGCTGAGGCTGGAGCCAAAAAAAGAGAGGCTTTTGACTTTATTTTACAATTTGGTTGCTTTTATAAAAAGATTTGTATATAATAACAATAATTTGGGAGGTAAGAGATGAAGAAATTTCTTCTTTTTGTCTTAAGCGTGGTCGGGCTCTATGTCGTGGGAGCTGTCTTAGGCTTTGCGCTCGACGACAAGGTGACGAGCCTAGGCGAGGCGATCTCGTGCACATATGCTCTCATTGGGCTGTGTCTTGGCCTACTTTTAGGAGTGTTTATTCTCTTAAAAGAAGACAAAGGCGGGTCTAAAGAGACGAGCGTGGGAAGCGGAGTCACGAAGAGCGGAGAAAAGGTCAGCCAATATTACGACTCTCGCTGGGTGACTCAAAAAGAGCTTTTGAGCGACAA
>CALVTI010000028.1 GCA_944361835.1 uncultured Clostridia bacterium | reverse complement strand
CTCAAGACCGTTCTCGCGACAGGCCTCATCACCTTTGGAGGCATCTCGACTATGCTTCAAGCAAACTGTTTTTTAAAAAAGTTTGGAATGACTACGAGCTTCTTCTTAAAACAAAAAACGACCCATGCCCTCATATCAATGGGCATGAGCCTAGTCCTATCAATAATATTTTTATAACCCTCTAAAAAATCTAACCATGGCATGCTTTAGCTCTTTGGCAAGCAAACGTATGCACTTAACCCTCTCTGCCATATGACCAAACGAGATAATGAGCGCACTGGAGTATTTTATGCTCTTGTCATCACAGGCTGAGATTATGGCGTTTATGATATACTCAAGGTCATCTCTCTCGTGCGCCTTGATTTTCATATCGCAAGAGAGCTCGGTGAGCATATCTTTACAGAGGTCTCTTATCTCATCAAAATATTCATCTTGAGGAGATGGCTCTTCCTGCTCGCCCTCAGGCTCTTCCTCTTCTACTTCGGCTGGAGCCTGCTCCTCAGGCTCATTCTCAACTTCTTCCCTTTCTAAAGCTTCGCCCTCAAGCTTCGTAGCGCTCGCTGGGTCTATGTCAAAGACTTTAGCTAAGACATCTCTAAACGGCTTTATTATCTCCACCGCAAACCTCTTATACTGCGCAGAGTTTCCGCCCTCGCTCCAGAAATATTGGTTTAGGAAATAATTTAGATCAATCTTCCCGCTGTTTATGTCCATAAGCACGCAAAACACGAGCGGAAGCATTTTTTCAGGCTCTCTAGGCAAAACAAAGCTTGATGGCTTAGACGGGCTCGTCACCCTCGCCCTGCCAAACTCACGCTCATAGTTGAAAGTTTTCATACAATCTGCAAGGACATTATAGATCTCTTTGCTCTCGCCTATATCTTTCAATATTTTGGCGATCTTGGCATCTGCAAGTATAAACTTGCCCTCTATCATGTCATTACAGCTAGAAATAAGGTTGCAAATTTTTGCATATTCTTCTAAAGAAATCATGATTTCCCCCAAACTTGACACTATTTTACCATAAAAAAATTAAAAAATTAAGCGATTTATATACAATTTTCAACTTAATTTCCTTTACATGGCTAAAAATATTGTGCTAAACTATGTGCGTTTTAAAAGGCAAGGTGAAATGGAATTTTCAGAAGACTCGACCGTCAGCAAGCTCATGCTCTTGTTTATAATGGAAAAAATGGAGATACCTCTCACCGAAAACTCCATAATAGACATCTGCACTAGCCGAAACGATTGGATGAACTACATGGAATGTAAAGATGTCCTCTATCAGCTGACCGAGGCTAACTTTGTGTATAAGACCGAACGTAAGGGCGACACAGAAGAAAGATACACCATCACCTATGAAGGGCAAAACTGCCTCGAACATTTCTATCTTCGCATTCCGGCCGAACTTCGAGAACAAATCACTGAGTATGCCAAAGAAAACAGAGCTCACTTCAAGCGCTCACAAGAGTATGTTGCGGACTACATGAAGGAGAATGACGGCTCTTACACTGTCGTTATGAAAATAAAATCTTCGACCATCGGGCAAAACATGTTTGAACTGAGGATAAAAACGCCGTCTAGACAGAGTGCAATAGAGGCTTGTAAAAATTGGAGGGAAAAAGCGCATTTAGTTTATGAATATGTCTATGAAACACTAATAAATTTTTAAGGAGAAAATTTAATGGAATCATACAGACCAGAAAACACTTGCACAAAACAAATCTTATTCGAACTTGACGGCGACATTTTGACAGACGTGAAATTTATTGGAGGTTGTAGCGGAAACAACCAAGGCATTAGAAACCTCGTCGTAGGAATGCCCGCCGAAGATGTCATCGAAAAACTCGAAGGCATTCAATGCAAAAACGGCACCTCCTGCCCTGACCAACTCGCCAAGGCCATCCGCCACTACCTAGAGCACGAACAATAACCAAAAAACCTCAAGCTTAAAAAGCTTGGGGTTTTAATTTCTAAGAAGCGAAACTGACTGACGGGCTAGACTCCAGAGATAGGCTTTTCTTTTTTGGCTAGCAATCTATCTAAACCCAGCGATTTCCATGCAGCGCTCTGGAGAGATTGCGACGCTGACGCTCGCAATGACACGAGGGGTGGGGCTTCGAAGACTCTACCAAAGACGGGCAAAAGAAAAAAGCCCGCAGAGATGGGCTTTAAATTATTTTTCTTTCTTATTTCTTCACTCACGCCGTAGGCGGTCAGCCCCACGCAGTGGGGTTTAAAAGGGCAACGCCCTTTTACAAAGGGTGGGCGGCGGGAAAGGCTTCGAGGGCTCTCCGCAGAAACTGCTTCTTGCAAAACGTGCACTTGAGTAGAAAAAAATGAGCCCGTTCAAAATCGAGCGGAGCAAGGCTCGACAAGTAGGCCAAAGCAGGAGCGTACTAGGCGTACGTGACTGTGAGGGCCGGCTTGGCAGTAAACGCAGCTCCGCGACGCTTTTTAGAGGTCTTTTTTGTCGAGTAGGTTTGAGAGGAGAATGGCCTTAACCTCAGGCGAAAGACTGTTTATCTCCTCGGCTATGGTCTTTTTGTCTTTGCCCATCATAGCTGAAATGGCCGGAAAGTGTTTGTATTCGTCAAAGTCATCGTCTTCGTCGATAGGCTCACCAAAGACTGACTCCAGCTCTTCTTCTGGCTGTTCATCTATCTTCTCTAACTCTTCGCTAGGTTGCTCTTCTTGACTTTCAGCGTCCTCTAAAACAGGCTCTTTTTGCAAGTTGGACTCCTCTTCGCTGAGGACTATGGGCCTTGGAGCGTCACCATA
>CALVTI010000027.1 GCA_944361835.1 uncultured Clostridia bacterium | reverse complement strand
GTCAGCATCCACATGAACAGCTTTCCAAGAGCGTCTTCGAGGGGCGCGCAGGTCTTTTACAGGCCAGACGACCCAGCATCAAAGCTTTTCGCTGACAGCATTCAAGAGGTGTTTGTCAAAGAGCTTCCAAAAGCAAGACAGAGCTCGCAAAAGGGAGACTACTTCATTCTAAATTGTTCTAATGTGCCAAGTGTCATAGTCGAGTGTGGATTTTTGTCAAATGTGGAAGAAGAGGCGCTTTTGGTGACGGAGGAGTATAGAGAAAAGGTCACCGAGGCCATATTTGTCGGGATTATAAACTATTTAGGCAAGTTGTAGCTAAAATCTTTGAAAGGGCATATATATTTCACGACAAGGAGAAAAATATGTTTTTTAGTCTTTTTAATCAAGAAAGAAATATGCTAAACACAATTTGTGGCAAGAGGCCAGAGGCCATAGCCGAGCTCAAGGGTAACGCTGAGAACTCAAGCCTAAAGGGCACAGTGAGGTTTTACAGCGTGCCTGAGGGCACGGTCGTAGTTCATGAAATACGCGGTCTTCCTTCGTCAAAGACTTGCTTTTACGCCATGCACATTCATGACGGAAACAGCTGTGAAGACAATTTTGCAAATGTAGGGCCTCACTACTCAAAAGAAAACTGCGAACACCCATTGCACACGGGAGATCTTACAAACATACTTTCAGCAAACGGCCTGTCTTTTGGCGCGATTTTGACAAACAGGTTTAGCGTAAAAGATGTTTTGAATAAGGTCGTAATCATTCACAGCGAGCCAGACGACTTTAGGTCTCAGCCTAGTGGAGACTCTGGAGAGAAGATTGCTTGCGGGGTGATATTGAGTACTATTAAGTGAAGCTGGGAAGGGCGCTGAAAAGCTTCGCGATGCTGCGTTTACTGTCGAGCCGACCTCCACAGTCACGTACGTAATAGTACGCTCCTGCGGAGTTCGACTCGTCGAGCCTTGCCTCGCTCGCTTTTGAGCGCCCGACCATTTTCTACTTAGCCAAATGTGTGGGCTTTTTTAAGTTTTGGGCGAAATTGTTATTTTTTTGTAAAACTTTGAGGTATAATAGAGGTATGAGACATTTCAGGCCTCTTTTTGCTCAGTATAAAAAGGAGATGATTTTAGGCCCACTTGTCAAGCTCATTGAAACCATCACTGAGCTCATTATTCCTATGCTTGTCGCCAGCATGATTGATGTCGGCGTGGCAAACAGAGACCTAAACTACATATTCACCTATGGTGCCATTGTCATAGCCCTAAACTTCGTCGGCATTGCCTCTGCCATCATTTGTCAAAAACTTGCTGCTCGGGCGGCCATTGGAGTTTGCGGAGGCATAAGGCTCAAGCTGTTTAAACACATAAACACATTTTCTTACGTAGAGCTAGACAAATACACGACTGCCTCGCTAAACAACAGGCTTACGCACGACGTGGCGAGAATACAGACGGCTATAGGTATGTTTATCCGCATGGTTATGCGCACGCCGTTTCTCTTGTTAGGCTCGGTCATCATGGCCATGATTATTGACATCAAGCTTTCGCTCATCTTCCTCGTAGTAGCTCCGCTAGTGCTGGGCGTTGTGCTAATTATATTGAGAGCAACTGTTCCGCTCTATGATAGGTCTCAAAAAAATCTCGATAATGTCTCACATATCACTAAAGAGAACTTGCAAGGCGTGAGAGTAATTAGGGCGTTTAACAAACAAGAGTTTGAAGAAGAACGTTTTAAAAAGGCGACAAAGATGCAAGAAAAGGCCTCGACCAAAGTCGCCACGGTGTCCTCGCTTCTAAATCCGTTTACGGGCACGATCATAAATTTTGCCATAGTCGCCATACTCTGGTTTGGGGCTATCCAAGTCGACGTGGGAGGCCTGACTCAAGGGCAGATAATTGCTTTTATAAACTACTTGACGCAGATCTCCATGGCGCTCGTTTCACTGGCAAACATCATCATCGCTTTCATCAAGGCCATAAACTGCGGAAAGAGAATAAACGAAGTGCTTGACACTAAGAGTACGATAATTAGTCCTGAAAAGCCTGAGGTAGAAAGAGAGCCTGTAGTGATAGAAGACAATAGAGTGGAGTACAAAAACGTCTCTTTTGCCTACGGCAATGCGACCAAGTATGCGGTAAAAAATCTCTCGCTCGTAGCTAAAGCAGGCGAGACTATAGGCATAATTGGCGGAACGGGCAGTGGTAAGAGCAGTGTGGCGTATCTTCTCACGAGGTTTTATGACACGACGAGCGGAGCTGTCTATGTCGACGGCGTCGATGTGAGAGAGTATGACTTAAATGAGCTAAGAAACAAGGTGGGAGTTGTGCCTCAAAAAGCCGTGCTCTTCAGCGGTTCGCTGAGAGAAAATATGCGGTTTAGAAAAGAGGACGCGACCGACGAGGAGATCTACGAGGCGCTCAAGTTAGCTCAGGCTGAAGAGTTTGTGAGTGAGCTCGAGGGCGGGCTTGACTACAGAGTTCAGGCGGGCGGGAAAAATTTTTCAGGCGGTCAGCGCCAAAGGCTGACTATAGCTAGAGCGCTGGTAGGCAAACCTGAAATACTCGTCTTAGACGACAGCGCGAGCGCGCTCGATTTTGCGACAGATGCAAAGCTGAGAGAAGCGCTCAAGACGCTAGCGAGGAAGATGACGATTTTCATCGTCTCGCAGAGAGTAAACTCTATCAAAAACGCAGACCAAATAATAGTTTTAGACGGCGGAGAGATAGTCGGCCAAGGCAAACACGAAGAGCTGCTTGAGAGCTGTAAGGTCTACAGCGAAATATACGCGTCGCAGACAAAATAGAGGGCTATGGAAGAAAAGAAGAAAAAACTTACTCAAAAAGAGCTCAAAGAGGAGATAAAGTCCTTACCTCCTCCTTCTTTCAACGACCCTGAAAAGGTACAGCCAAAGATAGTTGTACCTTCGCTCATCTCGACTGAGATAAAGGGCAAAAAGTTTTATCTAGGCGCCGACGAAAAGAGACAGAGAATAACCGACCCTGAGCTCATCATATCCAAAAAGGGCGCTCGAATTGAGAAGCTTCATAGGCCTAAAAAACAAAAAGTTTTAAGGCAGGTCTTCCGCTACGCTAGACCACATTGGATATATCTCGTGCTTGCGCTTTTGTTTGCGCTCATAAACTCCGTCCTTGAGCTCATGATCCCTATTTTGGCAGGGCGAGGTATAGACCTCATCATCGGGCCAGGGCAGGTGGACTATAACGGGCTTCTCACCATCATCTTTTGGCTCATAGGCGCAGCCGTCGGCTTTGCACTTTTTAGGTGGCTGACAAACTACACAGCAAACGTGCTTTGCTTTAAGACAGCTCGAAGCATGAGAGAAGACATATTTAAAAAGCTCAACAAAGTCCCGCTAAAGTACATTGACGGGACGAGCCATGGCGACCTCCAAAGCCGTATGATAAACGACGTTGAGCAAATCACCGACGGCTTTCTAGTCGGCATAACGACTTTCTTTGACTGCCTTGTGTCCATAGTGCTGACGATATATTTGATGTTTACCATAAACGTAAACATCACGCTCGTCATCTTGGCGCTAACCCCGCTCTCAATCATGACGACGGCGATAATAGCTTATAGGTCAAACAAATATTTCAGGCGTCAAGCAAGGGCGCTTGGTGATATAAGCGGAAACATAATTGAAACGCTTGGAAATCAAAAGGTCGTCATAGCCTTTAACTACCAAGACAGAGCAATAAACAAGTTTGAAACGCTAAACAAAAACCTAAACGAACATAGCGAAAAAGCCATGTTCTACTCCTCGCTGACAAACCCATTTTCGAGGTTTATAAACGGCATTATTTACGCCATTGTGGCCATAATGGGCACATATTACGCCGTGGGCGGACTGATCTCAGTGGGAAGCATATCTGTGCTTTTATCCTATGCAAATAAATATATAAAGCCTTTTAACGAAATAAGCGACGTGTTTGGCGATCTCCAAGCGGCGTACGCTTCGGCAAAGCGTGTTCTAAACGTCTTGGATATTCAAGACGAGCCTAGCGACGCCAGTCTTCCAGTCCTCAAAAGATGCTCGGGAAATGTCACACTTAAAGACGTCGACTTTTCTTATTCGCCAAATAAAAAACTCATTGAAGACCTAAACGTTTCAGTAAAGAAAGGTCAAAGAGTGGCAATAGTTGGCCCGACAGGTTGTGGAAAGAGCACACTCATAAATCTCCTTATGAGATTTTATGACGTAAACGAAGGTGATATATATCTTGGAAGCAAATCAATTTATGAGATTAAGCGCTCAAGCCTTAGAAGCAAATATGGCATGGTACTTCAAGACAGCTGGCTCTTTTCGTCGACTATTAGAGACAACATCGCCTACGGCAAGCCTGACGCCAGCCTAGAAGAGGTGGTGAGGGCTGCCAAACAAGCGTACGCCCATGACTTTATTATGACGCTTGAAAACGGCTACGACACAGTCATAAACGAAAACGGCGACAACCTCTCACAAGGCCAAAAACAGCTCATCTGTATAGCCAGAATAATGCTCACTCGCCCGCCTATGCTCATCTTAGATGAGGCGACGAGCAATATAGACACGCGTACAGAGCTCTACATTCAAGAGGCTTTTGGCAAGATGATGGAGGGTAGGACGAGCTTTGTCGTCGCCCATAGGCTTTCGACAATAGTAGGCTCCGACCTTATTTTGGTCATGAACAAGGGCCAGATCATAGAACAGGGCACTCATGACCAGCTCATGGAGAAAAAGGGCTTTTACTACAATCTTTACAATAGCCAATTTAGCAAATATTAAAATTTTGCTGACAAGAGGAAAAAGTTTTGATATAATCAACGCTTAAAAGAGGGAAAAATTATGTTAGACAAGAAATATAGCTTAGAAAACGATAAAAAATGGCAGGACTTTTGGCAGGAGAAGGGGACGTATAAGTTTGACCCTAACTCTCAAAAGCCGACATACACTATAGATACTCCGCCTCCTACTGTAAGCGGAAATCTTCACCTAGGCCACATCTCTGGCTTCACTCAGGCTGACATCTTGGCTAGATATCAAAGAATGCTTGGCAAAAACCTCTTCTATCCACTCGGCTTTGACAACAACGGTTTGCCGACCGAGCTGTTGGTCGAGAAGAAGAAGAACTTGAAAGCCTACGCCATGCCAAGAGAGGAGTTCACAAAGATAGCACTAGAGGTCGTGGACGAATACAACGAGGCCTACAGGCAGACCATGCTTAAAGTAGGCATGTCTTGCGACCTGAGCCTTGGCTACAACACCATAGACAAGCGCTCGCAACAGGCGAGCCAAAAGTCTTTTATAGAGTTAGCTAAAATAGGTATAGCCTATAGAGATGACAGGCCGTCGCCTTGGTGTTGCAAATGTCGCACGTCGGTCGCAGACGCCGAGCTAGACTCTAAGGATATAGATAGCACGTTTAACTACCTAAACTTTCGCCTCGCTGATGGCTCAGGGACTATCCCAATCGCCACCACAAGGCCTGAGTTTTTGCCAGCCTGCGTGGCCATCTTCGTAAACCCAGAAGATGAGAGATATAAAAGCTTTGTGGGCAAGAGCGTAAAAGTGCCACTCTTTGAAGAGAACGTAGTCAAAGTTCTCACAGACGAGAAAGTCGGCATAGACAAGGGTACGGGCGTCGTAATGTGCTGTACTTTTGGAGACCAGACAGACGTCGAGTGGTGGAGAAAGTATAACCTCGAGCTCAAACAGGCCATTGACGACGGCGGAAGAATGACTGAGCTCTGCGGGAAATATAGCGGGCTCAAGGCAGTCGAGGCTCGAAAAGCTATCATCGAAGACCTTTTAAAAGAAGGTTATGTCTATAAGCAAGAGCCCATAACTCACGCAGTCGCTGTGCATGAGCGCTGTGACGAGCCTATTGAGTTTTTGACTAAGAAGCAGTGGTTTATAAAAGTCTGCTCTCCTGAGCTCATAGAAAAGTGGATAGAGCTTGGAAATAAGATAGAATGGCGCCCAGAGAGCATGAAGGCAAGATACATTGCGTGGGTGAGCAATCTAAACCAAGACTGGTCTATCTCTCGCCAAAGATATTTTGGCATACCTTTTCCTGTCTGGTATTGCAAAAAGTGTGGGGAGGTGAAACTCGCTGAGGTAGAAGACTTGCCTGTAAATCCGCTCACTTCAAGTCCAAAGACGCCGTGCTCAAAGTGCGGAAGCCACGAATTTGAGCCTGAAAAAGATGTGCTCGACACTTGGGCTACAAGCTCAGTTACTCCGCAAATAAATCTCAACTGGTACGCTGATGAAGAGGGTTGCAACAAGGCCATGCCTATGGACATGCGCTTCTGTGGAAGAGATATCATAAACACCTGGGACTTAAGGACAATCATTAAGGCGTACTACCATCAAAACACAATTCCGTGGAAGACTCTCAATGTAAACGGCTGGGTTATGGCTGACAAGGGTATAAAAATAAGCAAACGCTTTGCAAACGCCAAGATGGACCTAAAGGAGCTTCTCTCTAGCTACGGCGCTGATGTCATTAGATATTGGTGCGCTTCAGGAGCCTACGGAAGAGACGTTTACTTTAGCGACGAGGGCTTAAAAGACGGCCAAAAGCTTTTAAACAAGCTCTGGAATGCTTCCAAGTTTGTGCTCAGCTTTCTCTATGGCTACGAGCCTAAAAAGCCAAAGCTCCTCCTGCCTATGGACGAGTATATTATGGCCAAGTACAATGAGGCGTTTGAGAGGTATAGTTCCTATCTCTCTCGCTCTGAAATGGGCTACGCAAAGGCGGAGATAGAGAAGTTTTTCTGGGATTTCTGCGACAACTATATAGAGATAGCAAAAAATAGATTATACAAGCCTGAGGTCTACGGCGAGGAGGCTAAAGAGAGCGCGCAGTGGGCGTCATATAATGTGCTACTTAATGTGCTCAAGTGCTTTGCTCCAGTTATGCCTCATGTGACTGAAGAGATATATAGTGACTACTTTAAAAAGTTTGAAAAAGAGGAGTCTATCCACACGACCGTGCTCTCTAAAATAGATGGATCGTTCGACCG
>CALVTI010000026.1 GCA_944361835.1 uncultured Clostridia bacterium | reverse complement strand
ACGAGGCTAATAAAGATAGGCAAAATAAGCAAGAGGCCAAATAGCACGACAGCCCCATTTAGAATGAGCGAAGTAGTATCTTTTTTCTTTGCCATAAAAAGTTTGTTTCCCCCTTTTTAAAAATTTTATCAAAGAAATTTTAGCTTTTTCTTTCACTCTTGTCAAACAAAAAGCAAGAGTATTTATTAGACATTTGCATTCAATAGAATTATAATATATTCAAATGGAAGAAAAACGATTAAAGATTTTGCACCTGGTAGACACTTTTTATCCAGTGGTTGGAGGCATAAGCACTGTGGTGGACAGGAGCTGTGTGGCTCTAAGTAAATATGCCGACGTTACAGTGGGCGCAGTCAAGAGTAAAAGATCTTTTGAAGAACTCGAGAGGCCTTACAAAATAATACGCTGCGCAGGCTTTTATAACAGCATAACTAAAGACGGTATAGCTTTCCCAGACCTTGACAAAAAGTTTGTAAAAGAGGTCATGGAGGGTGGCTATGACGTTATTCACTGCCACATGCCCATAAATTTTTTAAAATTTGCAAAAAAAGTAGGAAAAAAGCTTAAAATCCCTGTCATAACGACAATTCATACCATATTTAAGCCAGACGTAAAACATTTTATAAAGAGCGAGCCTTTGGCTGATGCCATAACTCGTGGGCTCGTCAAAAGCGCAAACAAAGCTGACTATATCTGGACGGTCAGCAAATACGCCTACTCCCACCTCAAACAGTACGGCCTTACAAAACCCACATACATTATGCGCAACGCCATAGAGTTTGTTGCACCTAAAAATACTGAAGAACTAAAAGAAAAGATAAACTCTCTCCACGAGCTAAAGCCTGACACTTTTGTCATGCTCGCCGTCTCAAGAATGGTGAAGAATAAAAACATAGATCTCATCATTGACGCTGTGGAAATGTTGAAAAACCAAGAGAAAAATTTTAAAGTTTTGCTTGTGGGTGGAGGCGAATACTTAAACAGTTTGAAAAGAAAAATAAAGAAGCTAGAGCTAGAAGAATATTTCACTGCGACAGGTATAGTGAGAGACAGAGAGCTACTGTCGGCATATTACGCTCGAGCTGACCTTGTGCTCTTTCCGTCTGCCATAGACGCCTCTGGGCTCATTCAAATAGAGGCGGCGGCTTTTTCAAAGCCTACGCTTGTTATCGAGGACTCAGCTCCAGCTGAAAATATGATAGATGGCGAAAATGGACTCATCTCCAAAAACGAGCCCGCCTCTTACGCTGAAAAGATGAGATGGGCGATTTTAAATAGCGAAGACCTTATAAAAATTGGAGAGCAGGCACATAAGACTATCTATCGCTGTTATAATGACGAAAATGTAGTCAAAGAAATGCTTGACGTCTATAAAAACACAATTGAGGACTATAGGTTAAAACTTGAGCGTGAAAAGGAGCGAGCGCGTCTAAAAAAAGCGCTTTCAAAAAAAGCTAAAACTCGACAGAGAAAAGAGGCATAAAGCGCCAAAGGGTGCACACAATAGTGTCGCAAGGAGGTAAAGTATGAGATTAAATCCTGGCGACAACGCTCCAGAGACAGCTATGTATGCAGTTGTTGATGAAAACGGGCGTGTTTTGGACAGGGTTGAAGTCGAAAAAGGAAACAGACTTCCACCTACCCAAAGCTCTAGTTATCATTACGAACTAGACAAATAGTAAAAAGCTCACCCCTCGAGGTGAGCTTTTGCTTTTAATAATTGACTTTAGGCGAGAAAAAGTATAAAATCTCTAACATGGAAAAAGTAAGGACAAGATTTGCTCCAAGCCCGACAGGGTATATGCATATAGGAAATTTACGCACGGCGCTCTACGCCTATCTCTACGCTAGACACTATGGCGGGACTTTTGTGCTTAGGATTGAAGACACAGACCAAAAGCGCTTTGTCGAGGGCGCTACTGAGGTCATTTATGAGACGCTCAAGGCGACGGGTCTTAGGCACGATGAGGGTCCAGACATTGGCGGGCCTTATGCGCCATATGTCCAGAGCGAGAGAAAGGCCATCTACGAAGAGTACGCCAAAAAGCTCGTCGAAAGCGGTCACGCGTATTACTGCTTTTGCAAAAAGGACGACACAGACGAGGAGAGCTATGGCCATCATTGCGACTGCGCTTCGCTCGCTCCAGAAATTGTAAAAGAAAAGCTAAAAAGCGAGAGCTATGTCATAAGACAAAAAATTCCTAGAGGCCAAAAAGTCCAGCTCCATGACGAGGTGTTTGGAGACATAGTCGTAGACACAGATACGCTCGATGACCAAGTGCTTTTAAAGAGCGACAAGCTCCCGACCTACAATTTTGCAAATGTCATCGACGACCACCTCATGAACATAACTCATGTCATTAGAGGAAAGGAATATATCTCCTCAGCGCCAAAATACGAGCTCTTGTACGAGGCGTTAGGCTGGAAGTCTCCTGTTACCATGCATGTCTCCACCATCATGGGGCAAAATCCAGATGGTTCTGTCTCAAAGCTTTCCAAGCGCCACGGCTCAGTGTCGTTTGCTCAGCTCGTCGAGGCAGGGTATTTGCCAGAGGCCATTCTAAACTACACGGCTCTTCTTGGCTGGAGCCCTAAGATGGAGAGAGAGGTGTTTTCGCTAGCCGAACTCATAGAGCTCTTTACGGCTGACGGCCTTGTCAAGGCAGACTGTGTGTTTGATTACAAAAAACTCGCCTGGATGAACTCTATCTATATCTCAAAGCTCAGCCATGAGGAGTTTTTGGAGTATTCCAAAAAGTTTTTAGAGGGTGCGCCTAGCTTTGTAAAAGACAAGTGGGAGTTTGCCTCGAGCTTAGCTCAGGGCAGGATTGAGACCTTTGGCGAGATAGGCGAGCTGTTTAAGTTTTTGGAAGACTACAAAGACTTTGACCTCAGCCTTTTTGAAAACAAGAAAAACAAACTCACGCTCGAGGCCAGCCTAAACGTTTTAAAAGATCTCTATCCACAGTTTGAAAAGCTAGAGGACTGGAGCGTAGAAAATCTAAATGCCATAGCCTCAAATTATGCGGAGGGAAGGGGCATAAAGCTTGGAGCAAGCATGTGGCCGCCAAGGATTGCGACGGCGGGACAAATGGTTACTCCAGGCGGCATGGGCGAGATGATGTATCTTGTCGGCAAAGAGGAGACGTTAAAAAGACTCAGGCGCTCAATAGAGAGACTAGAAAAAGAAGTATAAAAGCTTTGCCTTAGGCGAGGCTTTTTTGTTTGATAAAACTTTTCGTTTGTTGTAGAATAACCTAAAAGGAGAACTTTATGATAATTTTGGCTTGTGACCATGCGGGCTTTGCTCTCAAGGAGCAAATAAAGGCCTTTTTCAACAGTGAAAACATTACGACCATCGATGTCGGCACTTATTCTAAAGATAGCGTGGATTATCCAGACTTTGCTAAAAAAGGCGTGGAGAGAGTTTTGGAAAGCAAACAAAACGTAGGCATTTTTATTTGCGGAACTGGCATAGGCATGTCTATCGTCGCAAACCGCAATCCAAAGATTAGGGCGGCACTTTGTACGACGACGACTTTCGCTAGCCTTGCTAGAAAACACAACGACGCAAATGTGCTCGTTTTGCCTGGTAGGTTTATAAGCAAGGTGAAAGCCATAAATATCATAAAGGTCTTTTTGACCACAGATTTTGAAAAGGGCAAGTATCTTGCAAGACTAAAAAAGATATAGGTGGGGTATGCTTACTGTTATTATTCCTCATATTACAAGAAAAGAGAGCATTTTAGATATTAAGAAAAAGCTAGAGCCCTTTCGAGGCGAAGACCTCGAAATAGTTTTGGCGAGCTACGAGGGCTCTAAGGTGGCAAGTGAGCTAGAAGAAGCTAAGGCCTCCGCTAAAGGAGTCAGCGTTACGCTCAAACTCTTTAGAAATAATGTGAGTGAAGAGAGCATGATAGATGCGTGCCTTAGGTCCACAGTGGCGCACGAGGTAGTCGTTGTGAGGCAAAAGGCGGGGATAGATAGCTTGCTTATTCAAAGACTGCTTGGCGAGATAAGGCGGGGCGCCGATGTCGCCATGCCAAGAGCACAAAAAAAGAAAAATGCTTTTAAAAAGCTTGGTGAAAAGTTTGTAAAAACTTTTATGAACATAAATTTTTATGAGGGCGACATTAACCTCGAAGCCTTTAGCTCGAGAGCGCTTTCAGTTTTAAAGCTCGGCTCTTCTACTCTGCTCACCAAGACCAACAAGTTTGTCGGCATGACTGTGAGCTATGTAGATGTAGACGAGCCTCCAGCAAAGTATAGCTCAAGCCCTGTGGCAATGGCAGTCAGCTATGTGCTTTTTGCTCTCACGCTTGGAGCTACAATTACACTTGGAGTCTTAGGTCTTTTGCCGTGGCTTGCGTTTATGGGCCTACTACTTGCCATGATTGTGACTTTGACCTTTGGCGCATATTTCACGATAAAATATAGTGTAAAAAAGAGGCTGGGTGAAATATCTGCTGAAAAAGTGGGCACAATAGATAGCGTGGAGAAACGAATATGAAAGATTGTTATGAAAATTTGTGCGACACACTCATAAACTACTCCTGTGCCATAAAGCCAGGCGAAAAAGTTTTGATAGAAGCCAGCGACGTCGATGAAGAGTTTTTGGCCGTCTTAATCGACAAAATTTTTAAGGCCAAAGCCTATCCTTTCCTAAACTACTCGAGTGCAGTTTTAGAAAGAGCCATGCTTTTTGGGACCGACGAGATTTATGCTCGGCTCAAGACTAAATACATGCTCCCCGTCATGAAAGACATGGACGCCTGCATTTTGATAAGAGGCGTCAAAAACAAGTTTGAAAAGAGCGACGTGCCAAGCGAAAATAACGCGCTTGACGCCAAGTTCTACCTCGGGCCTGTCCACTTTGAGGAGAGGGTCAACAACACCAAGTGGGTGCTTCTAAATTTCCCGACCCCAGCGCTTGCTCAAAGCGCCAGCATGAGCACGAAGCAGTTTGAAGACCTCTTCTACAAGGTCTGCACGCTCGACTACTCCAAGATGTCTAAAGCTATGGACGCGCTCGTGGAACTTATGGAAAAGACTGATAGAGTGCATATTTTGGGCGAGGGGACAGACCTTGAGTTTTCAATCAAAGGTCAAAAGGCTATAAAGTGTGACGGCAAGATGAATATCCCTGACGGCGAAGTCTATACCTCCCCAATTCGTGACAGCGTGAACGGGCGCATCAGCTACAATATCCCGTCTGTCTACAATGGCAAGAAGTTTGAGAATGTGTCTTTTGTCGTCAAAGATGGAAAAATCGTGGACGCCCTTGGCACAAACGCCTCTTCACTCAAAGAAATCTTAGACACCGATGAGGGCGCAAGATATTTTGGAGAGTTTGCCATAGGCGTAAACCCATACTTAAGCGCGCCAATGCTCGACATACTCTTTGACGAAAAGATTTGCGGGTCGTTCCACCTGACGCCTGGAAATTGCTACGAAGACGCCCCAAACGGCAATTCAAGCGCTATTCACTGGGACCTTGTGTATTGCCAGCTCAAGGGCTATGGTGGAGGAGAGATTTGGTTTGATGATAAGCTCATTAGAAAAGATGGCGTGTTTGTTACGCCAGAGCTCGAAGCTCTAAATCCCGACAGGCTTATTTAGTACTATCAAGGCTCTAGCCTTATAGATAAAAGGAGAAAAGATATGAAAAAAGTAAAAATTGGAATCAATGGTTTTGGCAGAATAGGTAGGCTCATCATGAGGATTTGCGCAGAGCGAAAAGACGTCGAGGTTGTGGCCATAAACGACCCGTTTTTGACTCCAGACTACGCAAAATATCTCTTTGAGTATGACACTATTCATGGCAAATTTAAGGGTAGGGTCAAAGACGACGCTTCTGGACTTATCATAAACGGCAAAAAAATAGCTTTTTATGCTGAAAAAGACCCAGCTCTCATTCCTTGGAAAGAGGCAGGAGCCGAATATATCGCTGAGGCGACTGGAAAGTTCACCTCGCTCGAAAACGCCTCCCAACACTTAAAGGCTGGCGCCAAAAAGGTCGTGGTGACTGCCCCTGGAAAAGAGATGCCTATGTTTGTGATGGGCGTAAACCATGCCTCTTACACCAGCGATATGAAAGTTGTCTCAAACGCTAGTTGTACGACAAACTGCCTAGCCCCTCTCGCCAAAGTCATAAACGACGCCTTTGGCATAGAAGAGGGTCTCATGACGACAGTGCATTCAGTCACGGCCACTCAGCTCACTGTAGACGGCTCGACTAAAAAGGACTTTAGAGGTGGCAGAGCAGCCTCTTACAACATCATTCCGTCTTCGACTGGAGCGGCTAAAGCCGTGGGAGAGGTCATTCCAGAGCTCAAGGGCAAGCTCACAGGTATGAGCTTTAGAGTGCCTACACTAAATGTTTCTGTTGTAGACCTTACCTGCAAGCTGAAAAAATCTGCTACATACGAGCAGATTGTAAAGGCTATTAAAAAGGCCGAGAAGGGCGAGATGGCTGGCGTGATTGGCACCACCTGCGAGCCTGTGGTCTCCTCAGACTTCATTGGCGACTCCAGAACCTCAATATTTGATGAAACCGCTGGCATTATGCTTAGCCCAAACTTTGTAAAACTAGTCGCTTGGTATGACAATGAGTGGGGCTATTCAAACAAGGTCGTCGACCTTATTGCCTATATGGCTAGCGTCGACCAAAAGGCCTAAGCCTCTCTAAATTTTTCAGCCAAATTTTCTATATCTCCAGCGCCTAACAAAAGGAGCAAGTCTCCTTTCTTTAGGCGCTTTTTTATTTTCTCAGCCCCGCTTTCAAATGAAGTGAAGTAGTGCTTTTTTATATTTAGCTTTTTATATAAGTCTATAGCTCTTCCGCCTATGAGTTCTTTTTCTCTAGCCGAATAGGTCTTGAAGATAAAGACTTCGTCCGCGCCCTCAAAACACTTTAAAAAGTCTTCAAACAGCGAAAGTGTGCGAGAATAGGTGTGAGGCTGAAAGGCGACTAAGAGACGCCTGGGCTCATAGAGCTTTGCCGTGGCCAAAACCTTTTTTATTTCAGTCGGGTGATGCGCGTAGTCGTGGACTATAGTTATGTCTTTGTCCGCTATCACCTCAAAACGCCTTTTGACTCCTTTAAAGTTTGAGAGCGTGCGAGAGATCGCCTTAAAGTCTATTTTATAGCTTATGGCCGTGGCTATGGCGAGCAGTGAATTTTTTACATTGTGTTTGCCAGCTACGCCTAGTTTTATTTTGCCTTTAAAAATATCGTTTATATAGCAGTCATACTCGAAAAAAGCCGTCTTATATTTTTTAATATTTTTTGCTTCAACTCTAAATTTTTTATTAAATGCAATATTTTTATATATTTTTATTACATTTTTTGAATTTTTGCAGAATTTATCAAAAGAATTTTTAACATTTTCAAAATTTTTAAAAAAATCTAAATGCTCGGCCTCTATGTTTGTTATGACGGCAGTCGTAGGCTTTAGATTTAAAAAACTATTTTTATACTCACAAGCCTCTGTAATAAAATATTTGTTTTTTCCAATATAAAAATTTGAATTAAAAAAGTTTGAAATTCCGCCGATATGTAGCGTGGGTTCGAGCCCAGCATTAAAAAATATTTCAGCTATCATTTCAGTCGTCGTAGTCTTTCCATGTGCGCCTGCTACGGCTATGACTTTTTTAAAGCGCTTGGCGACGACCTCCAGCATCTCTCCTCTAGAAAGCGTTTTTATGCCAAGCTCTCTTGCTTTTTTAAGTTCGGGGTTTTTCTCGTCTATCGCTCCTGAATAGACTACATAGTCAGTTTTGGCGTCAAGGTAGTTTTCATCATGTCCTAGGTGCACGGTTATTCCAAGCTTCTCAAGCTCCTCAGTCTCTTGAGACTTTAAAAGGTCGCTTCCGCTGACTATTTGCCCTCTCGACTTTAGCCATTTGGCGAGCCCACTCATGCTCACGCCACCAATGCCTATAAAAAAGTATCTTTTTCTCATACAAATATATATGAAAATGTGGTTCAAATTGTTTGACATAACTTTAGAATATATTTTAAAATTGGGTAAGCTAAATAGCTAATCTTAAGGAAGGAAGGTATGAAGTTTTGAAAATCTCAGACATTAGAGTTAGGCTTGTTAAGAAAGATGATAGCAAACTTAAAGCAGTAGCTTCTATCACTATCGACGAATGCTTCGTTGTCCATGACATCAAGATTATTCAAGGTAGCGAAGGTTTCTTCATTTCTATGCCAAGCAGAAAAACTCCAGACGGCGAATACAAAGACATTGTTCACCCTATCAACACTGAGACCCGTGAACAGATTCGCGATGCAGTTTTGAGTGCGTATGAGAAAGCAGAAAAAGAAGAAGTTGTAGAATAAACTTTACTTTCTTTTGTGGCTCACATTGCAAAAAAAATCACCTAAGTCTTTAGGTGATTTTTTTCTTTACTTTTTATGCTTCCACAAGCTTTACATTTTTAAGTGTAGGATAGGTTTGAGTCGTCGTTCCGTCATCTTCGATGATAGTCGTCGAATCAAAGTCCCAAATAGTGTCAGCAAAAGTGTATCTTGTAAACGTGCTTCTAGCGTTCTCGCCGATGACATCTTCTTCGTTCACACTTATCCAGTTGCCAGTGCCCATGCCGAGGAAAACTTTTTGTATGATGCCCTGAGAAGGGTTGAGGATTATGCAGTTTTCAACTTGGCCTCTATTTCTCCAAGCTGCCCCGTTTAACCAGCCCGTAACGCCCGAAAGTCTAAACGGGGTATTAGTCTCAGCATATTTCTCGCCATTGCCTGTAAAGGTTGAGGTTACGAAGCATCTTGTGATTAGAGACTCAACTTGCTCTCCGTTTGCATTTGTGAGATTTCTGTCGACCTCAATCTGGTAAGCAAGGCCACACACAAATCTAGCTCCTTCAGCGCCCACTAGTGAAGTCGTGGTGTAGCTGTCTTCAACTCTAGCATAGTTTTGAGCAACAAGTCCGCCTACGTAGATGCCTGAGATTTCGCCTGAGCTTGAGAAACACTGAGAGATAGTGCCTTGGTTAAGGCCTGCAAGTCCGCCAATGTAGACGCCCTTTAGTCCTCTGCCCCTGCTTCCGTCATAGTAGCTCAAAGTGAGTGAGGAGCTGTAACCTAGGTTTTTGCCTACAAGTCCACCGGTCATGCTCTGCTTCCCGCTGAGCTCGTTTGTCATTAGGCTGATGTTTCCTAAAACTCGAGATTGTGTCACTGAGCCGTAGTTTTCAGCCACGAGGCCTCCTGCCACAATGCCAGTCGAAGTCGTCTCAATAAGGTCTGAGCCCTCATCAAACACAAGGCCTGTAGCTGTAGGATGGTTGTGCGGGTCACCATTTCTTCCAATAACTCCGCCCATGACTGTAGCGCTTGATGAGTCTGTAGACTCTACCTCAATGTCGAGCACAAGCACCCTTAAGTTTGAAGTGCTCTCGTATGCCTGACCTATAACTCCACCCACAACAGCGCTAGTCGTAACCTTAACTCTGTTAGAAGCTCCTTCGTTTTCGCTGATAGATACTAAGATATTTCTTACATTTCCTTCAGCAAGCCCAACAAGTCCGCCTACGTAGTTTGCGCTTGAGGTGATGTCTGCGTCATAAACTGTGATATTTGCAATAGTTCCTGTAGCTATTCCAGCAAGCGTTCCAGCTGAGTGGCCATCGTTGTTGTTTGTAATGTTTTCAAGTATGAAATAATTGTTTTCGTTGTCAGCAATAACTGCCTGACCGTTCTCGATTCTGCCGTTTCCTATGATGTTTCCTGTCATATAGCCGAATATTCCACTAACTCTGTCTGTCGCCTCAACAGTAAAACCGCTGAGCGTGAGAGAGAAAGGAGTCGTGAACACGATTGTGCCAGCAAATGGCTCCTCGCTTGTGCCGATTGGAGCCCAGACAGCGTTGCCACCAAAGTCAGCTGGCGTGAGCACAATGTTTTCAGTGAGAGAGAAAGTGTAAGTCGTAGCCACGCCTGCATGGTCTCTCATAGTGTTAAAAGCCTCAACCGCGCCCTCTCTGCTAGAGATAGGCACGCCTACGTCAAACGGTATGATATGATTGTAACTTGCTAGCTCAAAAGTGAGGTGAGCGTAGCTTCCTTCAGTTATGCCCCAAATGCCTTCAAAGTCAAAGCCTGTGTATGAGCTCTGGTCTTTGAGCTGAGTGTCTGTAAGCGCAGTGGCCACCTCAAGTTCAACAAAGTCTCCCGAAGAAAGGTCAGCTGAGAGTAGCATAGCTGCCCCTACGCTAGCGAATCCGTTACTGTTCATGAAAACGTTAGTATAGGTGTTTGCCATGTCAAAATCGTTTTCGCGGTCTACAGCAGCACCAACGATATTTCCAACAACACTATCATCTTGAGCTCCTACGACATTAAACTGTGTTATAGCATACACATTTTGAATTATTCCAAATCTATAGTCGCTGGAACCTTCTTTAATATGGCAAGCAAACATTCCAGCAATGCCACCTATGTCTCCGCTAACGCTTCCGCTTCTAACTGTGACATTGCTGTCGCTAATTATTGTGCCTGAAGCTGAGCCCACAAGCCCGCCGATTAAACCTACACCACTGAGCTCATTTATTGAAACTTGGCACATGTAGATTTCTGGTCTAGCAGAAAGATTTCCATTTAGCTCATAAATAGAGGTTTCTCCTACAATACCCCCCATAGCTGCCGGCGACTCAATGGTAGCATTATTTTTCATAACGATATTTTGAGCATCTATCATTCCTATCTTTCCGTAGCTTATAGCTGCCACTAGTCCCGCGTAAGCAAAAGTCCCGTCTATGGTGCAGTTGTTAAAAAACACGCTCTCGACTACGGCGCTGTCTCCTAGCTCAGCAAATAGCCCAGCGTAGGTGAGTGTAGGAGCTCCCGTAGGGTCTA
>CALVTI010000025.1 GCA_944361835.1 uncultured Clostridia bacterium | reverse complement strand
AAGTCATGGCTCTCTTTGGTCACATAAATAGACTGGCCTAAAAAGGAAAGATTTTTAAAAGTAAAAGTCCTGCCAGTTCTAACCTTTTCTACTCTCACATTAGTGTGAGCGATATCCGCCGTGACATAAACCTCAGCATAGATGTTGCCCTTAGGCGAAATTTCTTTTATCTGTCCTGACGCGTCAGTAATAAATGGAAGCACAAGCTCGTCGCCCTCTCTCACATAGTCTCCCACGCTGACATTGAGCGTGCCCTGAATAAGTTCTATTTTTGTAATCTTTCCATTAATGTTAGCTTTAAGGCTCTCAAAATTTTCCTCTGGGATTACTTTTTCTTGCACATTGACAATTAAAGAGCAACCCTTAGTAATCACGCTCACCATACTGAGCTCTTCTATTTCTGCCAAAATATTTTTTTCAAGCTGAGTTTTATCAAAATTATTTAAAGAAAAATAATTTATGTTGTTTTTATTTATAGCCTCTATTATTTGGCTTGAAGAAATTGTTTCATTTCCAATAATTTCAAATTTTAACACGATTTTTTGAGAAAAAACCGCAAAAAAGCTTAAAATTATTAGCGAAAACAAAATTCCAAATCTTTTTGAAAAGCATTTTAGATTATATAAAAAACCTACGCTAGTCCTATTTTCTATTTTTATTCCAAGCTCAAATAAAATATTTTCTATTTTTTTGGAGTATTTTTTTCTTGCTTCAAAATTTGCACTATTTAATTCTTTTTTAATATTTTTTAATTTAATTTTATTATTGTTTATTTTATTTAAACACTTTTCAATGTTATAGCCTTTTACCTTGTAGACATAGTGATGAAAAAATCTCATTTTGTCACCTCTTGGGAAAAAATGTTTCCTTCAATGCAGAGGGTATTTGGGGATAAGTCCTTTAATCTTAATTTTTCCCCTATGACTCTCACCACTCCTCCCTTGACTTTAAAGCAGAGCTCATTTTCACTTATCAGCAAAACTCCCAAGTGGCCCTCGACATAGAGAGCATGGCCTGAAAGATTTATGAGGTTGTAGTCGTCAAGAGCTGGCAAACTAAAATCTTTTTTTAGTTCTTTGAAAAAATTAAACATAATTGTCCTTTAAAAGTAAATTTTTTGGCCTATAAAAAAATTTTTTCCATTTTTCTCTATCAGCTCTGTTTTTGACACACCCATCTTCCTTGCTATCTGCTCTACAGTGTCAGCAGGTTTGACCACATAAAATCTACTTTCCTCCTCGGGCACTAGAAGAGCGTCTCCCTCTTCGACTTCAGTGACACGGTTGAGACTCTTAAGCATAGCTATAGAAACGCCAAGTTTTTTAGCTACGCTATCTAGCGTTTCACTCTCGCCGACGACATAAACTCTTTTTTTTCTCACTTCTGCTTTCATATTGCCAATATATGCGCTCTCCGCTAAAATTATCTCTCAAGTCACAAGTCATAAAATGTTCTTTTTTGCCCTTTGTCCTAATAAGTTATAAGTATGAAATCTCTTTTTAAAGCTGTCGCTCTCATCACGATTTTTTCCGTCATCACAAGAGCTCTTGGGTTCTTTTTTCGAATTTATTTGTCTAGAGTTTTGGGAGCTGAAGCATTAGGGCTATATCAAGTCTCTATGTCCATATTCATGGTACTACTTACAATAGTCTCGAGCGGACTGCCTCTTGTTATCTCAAAGCTCTCAGCCAGCCTGGGCGCCAAAGGCGACAGAAAAGCCGAGCATTCTATGGTGGCAACCGCGCTCATAATGGGTCTCATCGCCAGTGTGACGCTCTGCCTTGTCATTCTCATTTTCCACAATCTCCTTGGCTTTGTTTTCACAGATTCTAGATGCGTGACGATACTGCTCATACTCTTGCCTGGCGTCGTGTTTTCGGCCGTATACTCTACTTTTAGAGGCTCGCTTTGGGGCCACTCGAATTTCTTTGCCGTGTGCATTGTCGAGCTCTTTGAGCAAGTCGCGCGAATAGTTTTGGGAGTGCTCTTTTTAGCCTCTGTAACGACTATTATGGAGGGCGCCATGAACGCAGCTTGGTCGATGACCATTGCCTGCGCGCTCTCAGCCATCTTTGTGACTATCCTCTACTTTGCCTATGGAGGCAGACTAAAAAAGCCAAAGGGCTACTTTAAACCCCTGTTTAAATCCTCGGCTGTAATTACAGGCGTGAGAGTGGTTTCGAGCCTCGTTCAGCCTGTTATAGCCATAATTGTGCCTCTTAGGCTCGTGGCTGCTGGCTACACCTCTTCTCAAGCGCTTTCTATCTACGGCGTCGCCATGGGCATGACACTGCCATTTGTGTTCATACCTTCTGCGCTCATCGGCTCTCTCGCAATGGCTCTCGTGCCTGACATATCGACGGCCGTAGCAAAGCAAGACACTGGGCATATTCAAAACAGAGTGCTTTCCTCTCTCGTTTTCACTGTCTTTATCTCTTGCCTTTTTATCCCGCTGTATATGGGAGCAGGAGAAAATATTGGGCTCTTTTTCTACGATAATATTCAAAGTGGAACGCTTCTTGCGACTTCAGCATGGATAGTTATTCCAATCGGCCTGACAAACATTACGTCCTCTATTCTAAACGCTTTGGGCCTAGAAGGAAAGAGCCTTCGAAACTACATAGTCGGCGCAATTTTCATGCTTCTTTCGATCTGGTTCTTGCCTAAATATATTGGCATAAACGCCATCGTGATTGGCATGGGAGTATGTATGGCCCTTGCGTCATTCCTAAACATTCGCATGATAGAAAAAGCCACTTCCTCAAAGCTTCCAATCTGGAAAAATCTCTTTCTCATGCTACTCCTTTGCTTGCCTGTCGCGGCTATAGTTAGCTTTACCACAAACATTCTCTCCCACTTTATGCCTCTCTTTTTCAATCTTGCGATATCTTGCTCTCTGGGCGCCGTTTGTTTTGTTCTGCTATGTGGCGTGTTTGGGGTCATCAACATCTCGACTCTTTGGGTTACGTTTAAAGAAAAATTTAAATTTAAGAGCACGCATAAATCTAAAAAAATTAAGACATAACTAAAGTATGTTAAACATAATAGCAAGGTCAGTAATTGTTTATCTTTTAGTACTTATTGTGTTTAGACTTATGGGCAAGCGCCAACTCGGGCAAATGCAACCCTTTGAGCTAGTCTTGACACTTATCATCGCAGACTTAGCCACCATTCCTATGGCTGAGCTATCTGTTCCAGTTTTGCATGGCGTCGTGCCACTATTGACGCTTGTGGTAGTCCATTTTTTCCTAACTGTGATATGCAAAAAGAGCGTCAAGCTAGGCAATTTCATTAGCGGCAAACCAATAATTGTGATTAACCCTGACGGCGTAGACTATAAAGCTCTCGAACAGCTCAACATCTCCATTGACGACCTCTTTGAGTCGATAAGAGCGGCTGGATATTTTAGTTTAGAACAAGTTCACTATGCCATCATGGAGACAAACGGGAATGTGAATGTCATGCCTAAGGCTGAGTTTAGCCCTGTCACAAACGGCGATATGAAGCTAAAGATAGAAGAGTCTAGTCTGCCAGTTACGCTAATCAGTGAAGGCACGATTATGAAAAACAACCTAGCGCTCGCCGATGTGGACAAGGCCTTTGTCGAAAAAGTTTTGAAGAAAAAGAACATAAAGAAAATCTCAAGCGTACTCGTCATGACTCTAGACCACTCTGGCCAAATATATTTGCAAGAGAAAAATAAGCCATACAGCGTATTGACAGCAAAGGACGTGAAGTAATGAAAAGAGCAATATATATGACCATAATCATACTCTTTTTGACAGGCATTTGTGTTTGGGAACAGCTCTCTGTCGACGCGTATTTAAACGAAGCTAAGGCCATGGCAGTTGAGATCTACGATTATGTAGAGGGCAAAGACGATATAAAGGACCAAGTTCTTGCAAATATGGTAGACGAGCTTGAGAGCTCATGGACCAAACATGAGGAAATACTTTGCTTTTTGGTAAACCACAAGGATATGGACGACATAGCTGTCGAGATAGTCAAGCTGAAAGAAAATATCCACAACAATCAAGCAGACGAATTTAGAGCTGGCATCGGCCTCATACTGCATTTTACGACCGCGTATAGACACATTATGGGCATAAGCCTGCAGAATATATTATAAAAAAATCCCCCCTTTAAGAGGATTGTGACCACAAAATAGAGTTTTATACTTTCAAATATTTCTCCACTTCAGCTCGCGCCAGTTCGTCACAGCGATTGTTGAGCTCGTCATCAGCATGGCCCTTGACCTTGTTCCAACTCACCTCGTGCTTTGCGCTGAGCTTGATGAGCTCTTCCCAAAGGTCTTGGTTTTGGACTTTGTTTTTACTCGCCGTCATCCACCCATTTTTGACCCAGTTTTCCACCCATTTGAGAGCAAAGGCATTTATGACATAAGCCGAGTCCGAATAGACCTCTACCTCACACTTTTCTTTTATGGCTCTAAGCCCTTCTATGACGGCTTTTAGCTCCATTCTGTTGTTTGTCGTCTGGCTCTCTCCGCCACTGAGTTCTTTCTTCTTTTGGTTATAGACTAAAACAGAAGCCCAACCGCCAGCTCCTGGATTCCCCGAACATGCCCCGTCTGTGTATAGCAATACCTTTTTCATACAAATAGTTATAAAAAATTTGAAGCCAAAAGTCAATTATTATTGACACAAAGCCAAAAATTTTATATACTAATTTTACCCATCATTTAGGGGCGTAGTTAAACGGTATAGCGATGGTCTCCAAAACCATTATTGAGGGTTCGATTCCTTCCGCCCCTGCCAAAGAGAAAACAAGAGCTCCGGCGAGCTCTTTTTTTATTAACTTAATCTGCTTCTGTCTCCTTCTCCTCTGAGATAGGGGTAATGTCATATATAAGCATTGTCGCTTCGGCAATCATAACTGTCTCACCGACTTCATAATCATTAAGACACTTTTTTTGACTATGATATCCATTATATCCATCAGCCGGATCCAATTGTGCCACAAAATTAGCACCCACTTCCTCAACATAAACTAGAGCTTCATCTTCAGCCCTCTTTTCCATGACTCTGACTCTTAATCCCTCAATCATTCCAAAACCGTTTAGACCTTCTTCAATATATATTGGTCCTAATTTTTCAAGATTAAACTCATCGTCATCCATGTAACGTCCTACTAAATAAAGGTTGCATAAAATATCTTTTCCAATATATTTCCAATATTTATCAAAATCCACTGCTTTTGGTCGGTCTCCAGAAAAATCAAACCAACAATGTTCAACAATAATATCTTTCCCATTTACACTAATGCTCATTAGGCATGAATCTTCTTCATCATCAATCATTATTTCCTTTAATTTAACTCGAAGCATATTTTACTCCTCCATTTTTTGTTATTTTCTAAGTCCTAAACTCATTGACGAGGTTTAGCACGCTTTCGGGCGTGACCTCGCCCATTATTGCGCAGTAATTGTAATAGACCTTTCCGTCTAGCTCTGTTTTAAAATCTTCGTAATCGCTAACATTTTGATTATAGCAACTTATCTCATAAATATGATACTTGAGCATGCCGTTTTTGTCAAGATATGCATTTAAATTTAAAAGTGGCTTATAGCTATTGCCATGCTTTGTCAAAGAGATTGAAAACCACCTTCCTAGGCCATAATCTCCATTCCAGACTTTAATTTGGAGCTCGCTAAAAGCTGGCGAATTTATGAGGTGCTCGCTGTAGTTGGAAGTTATAGATCTTTGGGAGGTAGGATTTATGAAATCTTCTACAAATTTAAACATCCAAGCTTCGTCGCCTTTATATTTTGCAAAAACTTCATCGATGACATCTTGGTGCGCCGTCTGGAGTACGTAAAACTTAGGAAGAAGCGACAAGATTTTGCTCTGCTCGCTATTTTGACTCAAGAGCGACTCAAGGCCTGAACTCGTCACGAGCCGTTCTGTCCCTGTCAAACTGCCGTCACTTTCAAAGGCCAGCCTTGCGCTCTCGTCATCAAAATATATTATTTCCTTATAACAATCAACCAGCGTCTCCGCATCAAAGATGATCATAAAGATATAGTCATCTTGTTTTTGAATGAGAAGATTGTTTGAGTCAATCGAGCCGGCCATATACTCTGCTGAGAGAAGATTTTGTTTTAAGTCAGTATCTGCGTAAACTACATCAGCGTAGTTTCGATCTACATAACTCCCTTTATATATAGCATAAGTTACGTAATAATCAAAATCGTAGACGACTCTATTACTTTCGTCGCCACCTACGAGGGTTTGGCCTCCTATGACATTTTTAGGAAACGCCCACATATTTTCTTCTGGATAATATATGAGACTGCCCGAAGCCGCCGCTTCAATCATCTTGTCTATATCATCTCCTGGCTGAAAGACATAGTCATAGTAGCTTTGCTTGTAGGTCTCTAGATTTGAGCTGTATTTATAATAGAGATTGTCAAAGCCGTTTATCTTTACGCTTAGGTTAAATTCATTTCCTTGTGCGTATATTCCAGCGCCTTGATAGATAGAGTCTACAGTCACGCTCTCAACAATTTCGTCAAGGCTTTTTTGGTGCTCAGCATACGGAATGTCGTTTTTCATCTTAAAGCCTGCTTTTATAGAAGACTGAACATTTTGAGTCTCCCATGTAGGAGGCGTGTAAGACATTATGTAATAACTATCTATAAAGTCATAGTCGCCAAAAGGCACGCTGATATTCAAATTTTTTACCGCCGTCCTAAAGGCTTTTGAAAACTCTTCGAAGCTATCGTATGTACCTACTACCTGACTATCAAAATTTAGTTCCTCGGCCTCAATAAACCTAGTATCGTCAAGGTATGCTGATATTTGCATATATCCGCTATGCGGATAAACTGCGATATGCCAAACATTGTTTATCATGGTGTATGTATAATATTTAGTCCCAAAAGTATTTCCCACACTCTTCAGCACAATATCCTTGAGCACTTGACAGCTCTCTAGGTCGCCCTGAACAAAGCCTGCCTCAACAAGTTCATTTTCATAAAACTTTTGCATCTCGCTCGTGTAAGACGGGACATAAATTTGAGTAAGCCCGTCGACCTCAGCTATCTCGTAATAAGGGCTATATATTGAAGGAATGTATTTATACATTGGCGTCAAAGCGTAATTTAGGTGGGTCCAGCCTGGCCAGGTCTCGACAACTTCGCCCAGCTGAGTGACAACATTGCTTAAATCGACCTTGTTTTTCAAATATACTGGAACAGTCACATACATCTCACCGCCCGAGATAAGGCCATTGCTTCCGCTATAGACATATGTGACATTGACATCATAGTACTTGCTCCCATGCTTAAGCATGGCGTCAAAGCTATAGACCGTCAGCCCCTCTTCTTCCTGGCGAGAGATAAGCTCTAGAGCGCTTTCTCTTGGAGAGTAGTCACAGCCCAAATTGATAGAAAAATCAGTAAAGAGATATTCTGTATAGCTTATAAAGTCATCATACAAAACGCCAACAAACTTTAAGGTGGCGGACTTCATACCACTGTTTTCTTTCGCTCCTGAAAAAGTTTGGACAGAGGAAGAATTTAAGCCAAAGTTTTGCTCCTTGACATAGCTAAAGTCATAGGCCACATTCTCAAGGCCCATGGTCGAAAGGTTTGAAATTATTTCATTATTCTCTACGCCTCTACGCCAGCCAGAGCTATCTAACACATATTTATCCTCACAAGATACATAGGTGTTAGAATTTCCGCAACCGCTAAGAAGCAGCCCAGCTCCGCCTACTAGAATAAGAGCTACTACAGCAATAAATTTTTTCATGCCCACCTCTCCTTTTAGTATAGCAAACGCAGCAAAGAAAAACAACCCAAAAGCGGGTTGTCTTTTTAATCTTTAGAAACGAGCTTGAAGTCCACTCTGCCCTTGTCGTCAATCTTCAAGACCTCAACTTCGACGCTGTCTCCAATCTTGACCACGTCTTCGACTTTCGCCACTCTCTTTGAAGAAAGTTTTGAGATATGGATCATTCCCTCTTTCCCAGGGCAAACTTCGACAAACGCGCCAAAGTTCATGATCCTAACTACTTTTCCTGAGTAGATTTTGCCAACTTCAAATTCCATCACAATATTTTCGATTATTTGTTTAGCTTTCTCAGCCATCTCAGCGTCTGGTGTAGCAATAAACACTTGGCCGTCATCGTCTATATCAATCTTGACGCCCGTCTCGTCTATAATCTTGTTTATGGTCTTTCCGCCACTGCCAATGACGTCTTTGATCTTGTCTGGGTTGATCATAAATGTGATTATCTTAGGAGCGTATTTTGAGATCTCAGGTCTAGGCTTATCGATTACAGAGAGCATCTTGTTTAGAATGAAGAGTCTGCCTTGTCTTGCTTGCTCTAGAGCAGTGCGCAAAATGTTTTCGTCAATACCTTTGATCTTGATGTCCATTTGAATAGCAGTTATGCCCTTTTCAGTTCCTGCCACTTTAAAGTCCATGTCACCAAGGAAATCTTCAAGGCCTTGAATGTCGCTAAGGACGGCTACCTTGCCAGTCTCCTCATCTTTGATGAGGCCCATAGCTATGCCGGCTACAGGAGCTTTTATTTGAACGCCACCGTCCATGAGCGCAAGCGTAGAACCACACACAGAAGCCATAGACGACGAACCGTTTGAAGACAACACCTCACTCACAAGCCTGAGGGCGTAAGGAAACTCCTCTTCGCTTGGAATAACAGGCTCTAGCGCTCTCTCAGCAAGCGCGCCGTGGCCTATCTCTCTTCTGCCTGGGCTTCTAAGTGGCCTAGCCTCGCCAGTGGCATAAGGTGGCATGTTGTAGTGGTGAACATAGCGCTTAGCTTCTTCGTCATCTAGCCCCTCGAGCCTTTGGGCCTCGGCAATAGTCCCAAGGGTCAAGGTGGTCAAAACCTGGGTCTGGCCACGTGTGAAGACGCCTGAGCCATGAACTCTAGGCAAAACGCCAACTTCACACCAAATAGGCCTAATTTCTGTAAGCGATCTACCGTCAGGCCTAATACCTTCGTTTAGGATCTTGGCTCTAACCTTTTTCTTTGTGAGCTTGTAGAGCACATCGCCTATCTCCCTCTCTTTTTCTGGGAAAATTTCTGCAAAATGCTCTTTAGTCTCTGCGTCCACTTGGTCTTGACGAGCTTGGCGCTCTTGTCTATCAAAGGTGTCAAGAGCCCAATCAAGTTTTGCGCTAGCAAATTCAGTCACAGCCTTTTCTATCTCTTCAGGGACTTTGTAATAGTCTATCTCGATAGGAGCTTTTCCACAATCCGCCTTAACTCTAAGCTGGAATGCGACAAGCTTTTTAATCTCTTCATGAGCAAACATTATGGCCTTTAGCATTTCTTCCTCAGTCACTTCTTTTGCCCCAGCCTCAACCATGAGAACTGCGTCTGCCGTACCGCTCACAGTGAGCGAAAGCACAGACTTGTCTCTCTCTTCAGCATTTGGATTTATGATATACTTTCCGTCCACGAGAGCAACGTTTACCGAGCCTGTCGGCCCGCCAAAAGGAATGCCTGAAACAGTGAGAGCAAAACTAGAGCCGAGCATAGCTAGAGGCTCTGGCGCAACATCTGGGTCTACTGAAAGAGCAGTGGCCACAACGCTTACATCATTGAAAAACCCTTTAGGAAAGAGCGGTCTTAAAGGCCTGTCTATAAGCCTCGAGGTCAAAATGGCCTTGTCGCTTGGCCTACCCTCTCTCTTCTTAAAGCCGCCCGGGATTTTCCCTACAGAATACATCTTTTCCTCAAAGTCTACACCAAGAGGGAAAAAGTCTATACCTGGCCTTGGCTCTTTCGCCATTGTCGTGTTTACCATAACGACAGTCTCGCCACATCTCACAAGGCACGAGCCATAGCTCTGCCCGCAGTAAGCCCCAGTCTCAACAAAGACCTTCTTCCCCCCAATTTCTGTTTCAAAAACTCTTCGATTCGTCATAATATTCTCCTTTTACAAAATAAAAAAGGTGGTGGCTAAAGACAGCATTTAAGCCATCTTTAAAACTCACCCCCTTATTAAATTATCTTATCTTTAACGATTTCTTAAGCTCACGATATGCGTTTATGTCTCTCTCTTCAAGATACTTCAAAAGACCTTTTCTTTGACCAACAAGTTGCAAAAGGCCTCGCCTTGAGTGGTTATCGTTCGGGTTAGCTTTAAGGTGCTCAGTGAGATGGTTAATTCTCTCGGTGAGCAGAGCTACTTGAACTTGAACTGAGCCAGTATCGTTTTCGGACTGCTTATACTCGTTTATGATATCCTTCTTAGCTTTCATGTTTCCTCCTTATAGTGTCACTAAAAACAAAGCACATCGCTCTTGTTGAGAGGAAAATCACGAATGCCCTTGTTTAAAGCCAAAGCCATATTAGCACACAAACGCTTTTTTGTAAAGCATTTTTCCAAATTTTTTCTACTCGCCCTCAATCACAGCCACAAGGCAGACTTTGAAAGGCATATACTCGCTCTCGGCGGTCTTTTCTATGTCAAAGGCTAGCTCTAGGTAGGAGCTATTTGCCATAGTCTCATCAAACACGCCTATCGCTCCAAAGCCACTTCGAGACTGAATGATTTTGTAGTACTTGGCTGTGGTCGAGTCTATAGGTTTACCCTCTGTAGAGCGAAGAACTCCGTCTTCCATACTGTCGTCAAACTCTCCTACCACGACATCGACTGGAGTAGTTATCTCTGTCCCGGTATCCATTTGGCCTGTGAGGTCTATCATGAGAGTGTCTGTGCCAGCATCGTAGTCGCCTGCTCTCACAGCGACATTCTGCACGCCTAGCTCATAGAGAGTATGAGAGGAATGGTCATAGTACCTTATCCTAATCGTCACGTTCATGTCTATCTCGCTATAGAGCGTGAGCATTATCATGGAGAGAGGTGTCTCCTCTCTCAAGCTGAGTATCATGGACTGATACTCAGCCCAAGGGATATGGTCAAACTGGTTTTCAGCTCTCAGGCCATTCTCATCTACTCCTGAGCCTATGTAGAAATTATTGGCTTC
>CALVTI010000024.1 GCA_944361835.1 uncultured Clostridia bacterium | reverse complement strand
AACCCAATTCTTTTGCTCATGTAAACCTCACTACTACTAATTTTGTTTTAATTTTAGGAAATTTATGTAATTATGTCAAACATATTTGGTCGTTTTTTAAAATTACTTACACTCTAGCCAGTTGTTGCCGGCAGAAATCTCGACCGGAAGCGGAACGCTGAGGTGCACGACATTTTCCATACATTCTTTTAATATCTTTTCTACTACACCTATTTCGTCTGGATGGGCGTCAATTATGAGCTCGTCGTGGATCTGGAGAATGAGCTTGCTTTTGAGCCCCAGCTCGTTTATTTTATCAAAGACTTTTATCATGGCCTTTTTGATTATGTCAGAGGCCGTGCCCTGGAGAGGCATGTTCATGGCCACACGCTCGCCAAAAGCCCTGAGGGTGTAGTTTGTCGAGTTTATCTCAGGAATGCGTCTAATGCGCCCAAACATGGTCTGGGCGTAACCGAGCTCGCGAGCTTTTTTGACATTGCTCTCCATATACTCCTTGACGCCAGAGTAAGTCTCAAAATATTTGTCTATATACTCTTTCGCCTCTTTTCTTGAGAGCCTAATGTTTTGAGAGAGGCCATAGTCGCTTATGCCATAGATTATTCCAAAATTTACAGCTTTGGCTCTGCGCCTCAAGACGCTCGTGACCTCGCTCTCTGGCACGCCAAAGATTTGGGAGGCCGTGAGGGTGTGGATGTCTTTGCCCTCTCTATACGCCTCGACGAGCTTTTGGTCGCCAGAAAAATGAGCCATGAGCCTGAGCTCAATCTGGTTGTAGTCCGCAGAGACTATCTTGCCGTTTTCAAAACGGCTGATAAAGAGCGCTCTCAGCGCCTTGCCCTCCTCGTCTCTAACTGGAATGTTTTGAAGGTTTGGCTCACTGCTTGAGAGACGGCCTGTGCTTGTGAGAGTCTGGTTGAAGACCGTGTGAATGATGTCGCCTTTCTTTTCCACGAGCTCTAGATAGGCCTCGACATAGGTCGAATTGAGTTTTTGAATTTTTCTAAAGCGAATGATAAGAGGAATGATTGGGTGCTCGTCCACAAGAGAATTTAGGACCTCTATGTTTGTCGACTGTTTTTTGGAAAGATAAGATTTGAGCTTTAGTTTGTCAAACAAAATATGAGCAAGCTGTTTTGGCGATTTTATATTAAACTCCTCGCCTGCCAAGACAGTGATGGCTCTTTCTAGGTCTTCAAGCTCGTTTGAATATTTTTTTGCCACATTCTCAAGCTCGGTTTTGTTTATCTTAAACCCAGCGTTTTCCATGTCGTACAATACATACTGAAGCGGGCTCTCTATGTCGTCGTAGAGCTCTTCCATGTGCTCGGTCTTGAGCGCACTTAAAAGCTCGTCCTTTTTGCTAAAAAACTGCGAGGTGTGATACTCCAGCTTTTTCTCCGCGCCCAATATGTAGCTAGCGAGCTGGATATCAAAAACATCGCCTCTCACCTTTATGCCGTACTCATCAAGAAAATGCATGTGGGCTTTGTAGTCGTAGGTTATCTTTTCCACGCTCTCGTCTTCAAGATAACGCTTGAGAGCCCCAAGTGTATCTTTTTCATCAATAGGCTTAAAAAAGAGGTCAAAGTTTTCTTTTATTGTGTAAAACATGCCAGTCTCCAGCGCAAACTCAAAGCCACCTACAAAATTGAAAGCAATAGCCTTAATTTCTCTATTGAGGCTCGCCTCAAGCTCTTCCTCTGTCTGCAAAACTCTCTTCTCGTCTACCAAAACCTCCTCGACCTTTTCTTTTGAAAAGATGGGCTTTCTCAAGATGGAATTAAACTTATACCTCTCAAGCAAAACTTTAGCCTTGGCCGGGAAAGGAAACTTTAGCTTGCACTCGTCAAGCTTAAAGTCTATCTCGCAGTCAGTTTTGATTGTGGCAAGCTGTTTTGAGAGCCTAGCTACATCTTCACTGCCAGTGAGTTTGTTTCTTACGCTCGTGGACTGCTCCTCAACATGACGAAAGACGTTTTCGATATCTCCATATTTTTCAATGAGCTCCTGCGCTGTCTTTGGCCCAATTCCTTTGACCCCAGGAATATTGTCACTCACATCGCCCATGAGCGCCTTGAGCTCAATTATGCCCTTTGCGTCTACGCCAAACACGCTTTTTATGTTGCTCTCATCAATCTTATGTATCTCGCTGATACCCTTTTTGGTCAGCCACACGCTGGTCTTTTTGTCAATGAGTTGAAGCACATCTCTATCACCTGAGAGGATAATGTTTTCTATCCCGCTACTTTTCGCTACAGTGCCGATAATGTCGTCGGCCTCTATGCCCTCGACCTCAATAATCTTTATCCCCATGGTCACGAGAAGCTCTTTTAGAAGCGGAAATTGAGCCCTCAGCTCTTCTGGTGTCTCCTTACGCGTCGCCTTGTAAGGCTCATAGAGCTGGTTTCGAAAAGTCTTTTTCGAAAAGTCAAACGCCACTACGATATATTCAGGCTTGGCTTCGTCAAGCACCTTTAAAAGCATGTTTAAAAAACCGTATAGAGAGCCTGTATAAATGCCCTCTCCGTTTGTAAGAAGGGGCATTGCATAATACGCTCTATACGCCAAGCTATTTCCGTCAACAATTAAAATTTTATCCATAAATTCGCCTTTAGTAAAATTATGTCAATCTAAACATCGCCGTCTGCTCTACGCCAAATATCTGCTGGATCCATTCAGGCTTTAGAGTGACTATCAAATAGACTATGACGACAAGCACCAAGATGATGAAAAAAACTATCTTAAGCGGACTGCCGACAAAGTTTGTAAAACAAAATACGGCCAGAAGTCCAATGGCGCCAAACGCTGTAACATAGGTTATGGCCGTTTCAAGCCCCTCGACGGAGACCCAATTTGTGACCGCATTTATTTCAAGAAATGCCAAAATGCCTATAAGGCACGTGCCTATGATAGACAAAACAAAATACACTACGCTTTTCATATATCCCTCCGTATACTTAAATTATACTTAAACATATGAAATAATGCAAACTTTTGAGCAACAAAACTGACGAGCCGCCCTTTAGGGGATATTAGCCACGCAGTGGGGGTTTGAAAGGGGCAACGCCCCTTTCTATATGGGTGGGCGGGTGGGAAAGGCTTCGAAGGCTCTTCGCAGAACCTGCCTCTTGCAAAACGTGCACTTGAGTAGAAAAAATGAAGCCCGCTCAAAAGCGAGCTAGGCAAGGCTCGCGAAGTGGCCGAAGGCAGGAGTGTACATTGGCGTACATGACTGTCTTCGGGCGCTTCGCAGAAACGCAGCATAGCGACGCTTTTCAGCGGGCGTAAAAAAATCACACCGCATATTAATAAGCCCGGTGTGATTTTTATTGAAAACTAAATAGTAGTTTTTAAAACGCTTTTGTGCTTAAAGTTTTGCAAACTAAGTTTAGTTTGCGGGTTAGTTCACAGCCTAAGCTGTGTCGACTTAAAGATTACTCTTTAAAAGGAGGTGATCCAGCGGCACCTTCCGATACCGCTACCTTGTTATGACTTCACCCCAGTCATTGGTTTTACCTTAGGCGGCTGCCTCCATTACTGGTTAGCTCACCGACTTTGGGTCCC
>CALVTI010000023.1 GCA_944361835.1 uncultured Clostridia bacterium | reverse complement strand
CCTGCGATCGTGAGTGTGGTCTCACGGTTTGTGGTAAATTTGAGTGAGTGTGGTCTCACAAATTATTCTATAACTTCAGAAACGATACCTGAGCCTACAGTTCTGCCGCCCTCACGGATAGCAAACTTAAGACCTTTCTCTATAGCAATAGGAGTAATAAGCTTAATCTTCATGCTAATGTTGTCACCAGGCATAACCATTTCTACGCCAGCTGGAAGCTCGATTGTTCCAGTAACGTCTGTTGTACGGAAATAGAATTGTGGTCTATATCCATTGAAGAATGGAGTATGACGCCCACCCTCTTCTTTCTTAAGCACGTAAACTTGAGCTGAGAAATATGTGTGTGGGTGAATAGAACCAGGTTTGCAAAGCACTTGGCCTCTCTCAACTTCGTTTCTTTGAATTCCACGAAGAAGAAGACCTACGTTGTCACCTGCTTGAGCTTCGTCAAGAAGTTTTCTAAACATCTCAACGCCAGTAACAACTGTCTGCTTCTGGCTACCCATACCAACGATTTCAACTGTGTCGTTTACCTTAACAGTTCCTCTCTCTACTCTACCAGTAGCAACAGTTCCACGACCAGTGATTGTGAAAACGTCCTCCACAGGCATCAAGAAAGGCTTGTCAGTCTCTCTAGCTGGGTCTGGAATATATGCATCAAGAGTGTCAAGAAGCTCTTGGATAGGCTTAAGCCATTCGCTGTTTACGTCGCCAGCGTCGCAAGCTTCGTTTGCTTTAAGAGCTGAACCCTTGATGATAGGAGTTTTGTCTCCTGGGAATCCGTAAGATGTGAGAAGATCTCTTATCTCCATCTCAACAAGTTCCAAAAGTTCTGGATCGTCTACTTGGTCTACCTTGTTCATGAATACTACGATGTAAGGTACGCCAACCTGACGAGCGAGCAAGATGTGCTCTCTAGTTTGAGGCATTGGGCCATCAGCTGCTGAAACAACCAATATAGCTCCGTCCATCTGCGCTGCACCAGTGATCATGTTTTTAACATAGTCCGCGTGTCCTGGGCAATCCACGTGAGCATAGTGACGCTTCTTAGTCTTATACTCTACGTGAGCAGTGTTAATAGTAATACCTCTAGCTTTCTCTTCTGGTGCTTTATCGATTTCATCGTATTTCATAGCATCAGCAAGACCAAGCATGTTTGAGTAACGGCAGATAGCTGCTGTTAATGTAGTCTTACCGTGGTCAACGTGGCCAATTGTACCAACGTTAACGTGGGTTAAAGACCTGTCAAATTTTTCCTTAGCCATTTTAATTCTCCTTTAAAAATTTATTAAATATCACTTTAACAAGCGAGATTTTAACACACATAACAATTTTTAGCAAGCGTTTTTAATGATTTTTTAATATTACTTTTTAGCCCTTTCTCCGGCCACTTTTTCAGCAATATTCTTAGGCACTTCTTGGTACTTGAGAGGTTCCATAACAAAGGTTCCTCTTCCTTGGGTCTGCGAACGAAGGTCGGTCGCATACCCAAACATCTCAGCAAGAGGCACTTCTGCGTTTATCCTTTGATAGCCAGGCACTGAGTCGTTTCCAAGCAAAATTCCTCTCCTTGAGGTCAAGTTACCCATTACAGTACCAAGATACTCGTCAGGCACCTCGACCATAACTTTCATGATAGGTTCCAAGAGCACTGGGTGAGCCTTTGAAACGCCCTCTTTGAATGCAAGCGAACCTGCAATCTTAAACGCCATTTCAGACGAGTCGACATCGTGGTAAGAGCCGTCGTAGACAGTCGCTTTGAAGTCTACAGTCTCATAGCCAGCGATAACGCCATTCATTCTAGCTTCGTTTATACCATTGTTTACAGGCTGAATGAACTCTTTTGGAATAGAACCGCCCACGGTCTTGTCTTCAAACTGATAGCCAGAGCCTGGCTCGAGTGGTTCAAACTTAACCCAGCAGTGACCATACTGACCTTTACCACCAGACTGACGAACATATTTACCCTCAGCGTTTACCGTGTCTCTAAAGGTCTCTCTGTACGAAACTTGTGGATTACCGACATTAGCCTCCACCTTAAACTCTCTAAGAAGTCTGTCTACGATAATCTCAAGGTGAAGCTCGCCCATACCGGCGATAAGTGTCTGGCCAGTCTCTTGGTTTGTCGAAACTCTAAACGAAGGGTCTTCTCTAGAGAGCTTCCCAAGCGCAAGGCTCATCTTTTCCTGCATATCCTTAGTCTTAGGCTCGATAGCAAGCTGAATAACAGGCTCTGGGAATTTCATAGACTCAAGCTGAATAGGGTGTTTCTCATCGCAAAGTGTGTGGCCAGTGATAGTGTCTTTAAGTCCCACTATGGCTGCGATATCACCAGCTGAAACCTCTTGGATCTCCGTCCTATTGTTGGCGTGCATACGAATTAGACGCCCTACTCTTTCAGTCTTGCCTGTGTTTGCATTATAGACATATGAGCCAGCTTTGAGCGTACCAGAGTAAACTCTAAAGAAAGTCAAAGTTCCAACAAATGGGTCTGTAGCAATTTTAAATGCAAGCCCAGCAAGTGGAGCATTTGGGTCTGGGTGACGCTCCTCTTCTTGTTCTGTAACAGGGTTTATTCCTTTGATAGCCTCAATATCGAGAGGTGATGGAAGATATTCTACCATCGCATCTAGGAGGTTTTGCACACCTTTGTTTTTATATGAAGAACCACAGAGCATTGGTGTAACCTGCTTTGAAATTGTAGCCTTCCTTATGACTTTCTTGAGTTCTGGCAAAGTGATTTCCTCACCTGCAAAATATTTTTCAAGAAGGTTGTCGTCGAGCTCAACGATAGCCTCAATGAGAGCGTCGTGTCTCTTTTTAGCCTCCTCTTGATAATCAGCAGGAATCTCAATCTCGTCGATGATCTTTCCAAGGTCGTCTTCTGGAACGAAAGCCTTCATGGTGAGAAGGTCAATCACTCCTTTAAAGCTCTCTGCCATGCCTATTGGCATTTGAAGAGGAAGAGGCTTTGTGCGGAGCCTGTCTCTAACAGAGTCTACACACTTGTCAAAATATGCGTCGTCTCTGTCCATTTTGTTTACATATATGATAACAGGGACCTTACATTCAGTAGCCTGACGCCAAACTGTCTCGGTCTGTGGCTGAACTTTGTCACGAGCGGACAAAACAAGCACAGCGCCGTCAAGCACTTTAAGCGAACGCAAAACTTCAATCGTGAAGTCAACGTGCCCAGGAGTGTCGATGATGTTTATCTTGTGGTCTTTCCACCTACAAGTCGTACATGCAGAGGTGATGGTGATACCTCTTTCTTGCTCTTGGGCCATCCAGTCCATCGTTGCAGCACCATCGTGCACCTCACCAATCTTATGGTTTATACCGGTGTAAAACAAAATTCTTTCAGTCGTAGTAGTCTTACCGGCATCGATGTGCGCCATGATACCAACGCTTCTGGTCATGTGCAAATTTTCTTGGGCCATTTTAATCTCCTTTTTCTATAATCTTGGCTTTTCAAGCCATTTTCAAATCTTAAAGCTTCAAATCACTGCAGCCGTTTTTTGGATTTGTGGCATTTTTAGCAAGGCTCGACAAGTCGGCTTCCGCAGAGCAAGTTAAAGCCTACATGACTGTAGTGGCCAGCTTGATAGAAACTGCTTCTGCTCTAAAAGCCATTCATCTAACTGCAGCCGTTTTTTCTGTATTTTGGAGTCTTTGGCAAGGCTCGACAAGTCGGCTTCCGCAGGAGTGTACTCAAACGTACATGACTGTGGAAGCCGGCTTGGCAGAAACGCAGCCAAAGGCTTCAAAAACCGAAAAAACTACCATCTGTAGTGAGCAAAAGCCTTGTTCGCCTCCGCCATTCTGTGCATCTCATCTTTCTTCTTGATAGATGCACCAGTGTTGTTGTAAGCATCTAAGATTTCTGCGGCGAGCTTTTCGTCCATAGTTCTCTCCCCGCTTCTCTTTCTTGCAAAATTAACTATCCATCTAATAGCAAGAGTTTGTCTTCTTTCAGGCCTAATTTCCATAGGAACTTGGTAAGTAGCTCCTCCCACTCTTCTACCCTTAGTCTCAAGAACTGGCTTAACGTTTTCAAGCGCCTGAGTAAAGACATCAAGTGGCTCAGCACCAGTCTTTGACTTAACAATGTCAAAAGCGCGGTAGACTATGCCTTGTGCAACAGTCTTTTTGCCGTCTATCATAACTTGGTTTACGAGCTTTGTAAGAAGCTTGCTGCCGTAGATTGGGTCTGGAAGAACATCTCTTTTTACAGCACTATTTCTTCTTGGCATAATATTTCTCCTTTTAAAAATTTTGTTTTAACTATTTAGGCTTCTTAGCGCCATATTTAGAACGGCTCTGTTTGCGCTTAGCGACACCAGACGCATCTAACGACCCACGCACGATGTGATATCTCACACCTGGGAGGTCCTTAACTCTTCCGCCCCTAACAAGCACAACGCTGTGCTCTTGAAGGTTGTGGCCTTCACCTGGGATATAGCAAGTACCTTCAGTTCCGTTTGAAAGCTTAACACGGGCGATCTTACGAAGAGCTGAGTTAGGTTTTTTAGGTGAGGTTGTCTTAACTGAGAGGCAAACGCCACGCTTTTGAGGACAATTTTCAAGAAGTGGAGACTTGCTCTTTTTCTCAAAAGACTTTCTTCCCTGCCTTACTAATTGGTTGATTGTTGGCATACTTTACTCCTTTTATAGATTTTTGGCCGAGCGCCAAATAAAACGGACTAGAGAATTTCTCCAGCCCGCAGTTTACGCACAAAAATATTCAAAACCTCACGCGCACAACTCTTTCGAGCAAGGCCTTTTAGCCTCTCGGTGAACCCACCTGCCGTTTTGGTTTCAAAAAGCTGTAAACTTTTTGGCGTGGAAACAATTCCAGCACAAGCGTAAATATACCACTCCTTCCACGCCTTGTCAACAGTTTTACTTAATTTTTTTCTTTCCCTAAGTTCATATTATTTGGCAAACAGTCTTTTCTAAAATATCCGTCTTGGGTCATTATGAAATTGTTTTTAAAATATCTTTCATAATGATGCGGGATATATAGCTCTCCGCCTATAAACTTTAGGTTTCTCATGCTGATGTGCACAGGCTCGCTATAGCCTAGACTACTAAGTCTTTTTATAGTCAAATCTCCAAGCACATACTCAAGATTTGGAAGCGAAACTTCGCCCTCATCTCCAGCTATCTCAAGGTCGCCTGCAACAGCTTTTATTTCATCATCATAAAACTCAAGGCTAGAGTCGAGATTTACAGCATAATTTCCTAGCACGACCTCAAATTTTTCGTCATGCTCTGCGCCTATAGAGCTTCCAAATAAAAAGCCCTTATCGCCGATATGCACGCTCTCTTTGTCGCAGTCAAAAACTTTCGCCATCAAAGCTTTGTAAAAATCTTCAAAATTTATATCACTGCGTTTGACCTTCAAAGCAAACCTCTCAAGTCTCTTTAGCTTTTTAGCCAAATCCAGAGCTTTGTCGTAGCCATTTAAAAAAGTCTTTCTCATTTTCTCACCTTCCGCCGGGCATTATATCACACCTCCAAACGAAAGGCAAGGACCTATTAAAATAAATTTCACGCGATAAAGCCTCTTGACTCCAAAGCCCGCCCTAGCGTCATTACGAGGAGGCGTGAGCCGACGTCGAAATCTCCTCCCTGATGGGCAAGCTCCATCGACGGGCAAAAAAACCGAAGCGGCTCGCTTCGGTTTTTAATTTATTCTTGAGGATTTTCTGGGTTTTCAGCTGGAGTCTCCGCTTGAGTCGCGTTTAGCTTTGAAATAGTCTCATTTATTTGGTTGCTGAGCTCTTGTTGTTTCTGCATGAGCTTTATGTTTTCCTCGACTATTTGAGCGTTGAGCCTTTGTATTTCGTCAGCTGTCTCATCTTTTCTAGG
>CALVTI010000022.1 GCA_944361835.1 uncultured Clostridia bacterium | reverse complement strand
AAGCACGCACCAGAGGAGATTGCGACGCTGACGCTCGCAATGACAATAAAAGGAAGGGCTTCGAAGACTCTTGCAGAGATTGGCTAGAACAAAAAAGCCCCACGCAGTGGGGTTTAAAAAGGGCAACGCCCTTTTTATTTGGGTGGGCGGGCGGGAAAGGCTTCGAAGGCCCTTCGCAGAAACTGCTTCTTGCCAAACATGCACTTGAGTAGACACGCCTGAAGCTACTTGCGGTTATGACAGAGTCGTGGTATAATAGAGGCATGATAGAGCTACTTTCCCCAGCGGGGACTTTTGAAAAACTCAAGACGGCATTTAAGTTTGGAGCTGATGCCGTATATTTTGCTGGAAAGAAATTTGGGCTAAGGGCCTTTGCTGGAAATTTTGAAGATGACGAAATAGAAAAAGCTGTAAGTTATGCTCATTCTCTTGGCAAAAAAGTTTACATAACTGTCAATATTTTGGCGCACGAGAGCGATTTTGACGGCCTGGCTGAATATATCAAATATCTTTACGGGGCCAAGGTAGACGCTGTCATTGTGGCCGACATTGGCGTGATTGAGCTCATACGCGAAGTTGCGCCTAAGCTTGAAGTGCATGTGAGCACACAAGCAAATGTCTTAAACTCCTACTCCATAAAGGCTTTTCACAGGCTTGGCGTAAAGAGGATTGTGCTTGCTAGAGAACTTTCTATAGAAGAAATAAAAGAGCTTAGAAGGAAAATTCCTGAAGAAATTGAGCTAGAGGCCTTTGTTCACGGAGCTATGTGCATCTCCTACTCTGGCAGATGTTTGCTCTCAAACTATCTCAGCGGTAGAGACTCCAACCGCGGAGCATGTGTTCAGGCCTGCAGATGGGAATATACCATTCATGAAAAGTCCAGAGAGGGCGAGGAGTATCCTATAGAAGAAGACGAGCGAGGGACATACATTTTAAACTCTAAAGACCTCTGCATGATAGAGCACTTAAAAGAGCTCATAGGCGCTGGAGTTTGTTCGTTTAAAATAGAAGGACGAATGAAGAGCGAATATTATGTGGCAAACGTCACAAACGCCTATCGTCGAGCCCTAGACAATTTAGACAAACCGTTTGACAAGACCTTAAAAGCTGAGCTTTTAAAATCAAGCCACAGGCAATACACCACAGGCTTTTACTTTGGCGCAAACGACAAGGAGTGTCTCGAAAGCTCCATGCCAGTGCAGACTCACGAGTTTATGGCTGTCGCATTAGAAGACGCCAAGGACGGCAAAGTGCTCATTGAGCAAAGAAACAGATTTAAAGTCGGCGACGAGCTCGAAGTACTTTCAACAGGCGACACATTTAACAAAAAAATAGTTGTTTCGCCTATGACAAACGAGAATGGAGAAATCGTGGAGGACGCAAAGCGCGTTATGGAAAAACTCTATCTCTCCACTACCCTCGCCCTCAAACAAGGAGACATATTAAGAAAAAAGTTAGACCCTAAAAGCTAGGGTCTTTTTTAAAAGCTCTTGCAAAGCTAAAAAATCTATGTTATCTTATAACCAGCTTAAGGGGGTGTAAATGAGCTACGCAGATGAAGTTTTTAAGAAAAATTGTATTGATATTTTGGCCCAAGGAGTGTCAGACGAAGAGCTTGATGTCAGGCCAGTCTGGAATGACGGGACAAAAGCTCACACAAGAAAAAAATTTGCTATTGTAAACAGGTATGACTTATCAAAAGAATTTCCTATCATGACCATTAGAAAAACAGCTTTTAAAAGCTGTATAGACGAACTGCTTTGGATTTGGCAAAAAAAGAGCAACAACGTGAATGAACTAAACAGCCATGTCTGGGACGCCTGGGCAGACAAAAACGGAAGCATTGGAAAGGCTTACGGCTACCAGCTTGGGATAAAACATAAGTACAAAGAGGGCGAGTTTGACCAAGTGGATAGAGTTCTTTATGACTTAAAATACAATAAGGGCAGTCGCAGAATTTTGACAAATCTCTATAACCACCAAGACTTGCATGAGATGAACCTCTACCCTTGCGCCTACAGCGTGACTTTTAACGTAACTGGCAACAAGCTAAACGCTATTTTAAACCAGCGCTCTCAAGACATGGTCACAGCCAACAACTGGAACGTATGCCAATATGCAGTGCTTGTACATATGTTTGCCCAGGTGAGCGGGCTTGAGGTCGGGGAGCTTGTGCATGTCATAGCTGACGCTCATATTTATGACAGGCACCTGCCAATACTTGAAGACATGATGAGGCAAAAACCTGCGCCAGCGCCAAAGTTTTTGATAGACAAGAACATTACAAATTTTTATGATTTTACCGTGAATAGTTTTAGACTTGAAGGCTACAGCCCAAACGAGAAAAAATATACTATCGAGGTGGCAAAATGAACTTTATAGTTGCAGTTGACAAAAACTGGGGCATTGGTGAAAACGGTGAGCTTCTCTTTAGGCTTAGAGGAGACATGAGATACTTTAAAATGCTGACCGAGGGCAAGGCCGTGATTATGGGCATAAATACGCTTCGCTCGCTTCCAGGTTCCAAACCGTTAAAAAACAGAAAAAACATAGTTTTGAGCTCTAGATATTATGTTAAAGACGAAAGTGTGACTTGTATCAAAAGTTTAAGCGAACTATCTAAAGAACTAAAAAAATATGACCCTGAAGATGTTTTTGTGATAGGCGGAGCTAAGGTTTATGATCTGCTTCTTCCATACTGCGAATATGGCTTTGTGACGAAAATAAATAGCAGTAAGCCTGCAGATAGATTTTTAAAAAATCTTGACACGCTTGAAAATTGGAAAAATATTTCAGCTGGCGAAAGTATTGAAGAAAATGGAATAAATTATTCTTTTAATATTTATAAAAATGAAAAAGTAAAGACTTTTGACGAAAATATTTTAGAAAAATAATAAAAAAGAAAAATCCTTGAAATTTCAAGGATTTTTTTATTAAAAATGAAAAAGAAATTATTTTTTAATTTATTTGATCTTTTATTTTTTTATATTTCACATAAGCATTTTCACTATTTATGCCCTCAATTTCTCTAAGACTCTCTCTCGTCTTCTTGTCGAGACTCTTAGGAAACTCAGCCTTGAGTGTAACCAGCAGATCTCCATACATTTCTCTATTTAAATGTTTTATACCTTTGTTTTTTATCCTCATGACTGTGCCGGTCGGCGTGAGCTCTTTTATGTCGAGTTCATACGAGCCTTTTAGCGTAGGCACTTTGACTTTGCCTCCTAGCATGAGTGTTGTGAAAGGCACCCAAAGGTCAAGATGTAGGTCGTACTGCTTTCTTTCCAAAATCTTGTGAGGCTGAACTTTTACTTTAATATTTAAGTCGCCACTCTGGCCTTTGCCGTAAGGCGCATTGCCTTGGCCGGCCATTCTCAAAACTTGGTCATTGTCTATGCCGGCAGGGACTTTTACGGTGAGCACACTATTTGTCTTTTTATATCCCTTTCCTCCACATTCAGCACACTTTTCTTTTATGACCCTGCCCGTCCCCGAACAAGTCGAGCAAACGCTCTCTCTTATCGTCGTGCCAAAGATGGTATTTTGGGAAAATCTTACCCTTCCTGAACCTTTACAGTCTGGGCAAGTGACATATTCTCTGCCGTTTTTTGCCCCTGTGCCGTTGCAATGCGAGCAGGTTTCAATTCTATTTACGGAAATATCTTTTTCACAACCAAAGGCTGCATCTTCAAAACTTATGGTCATTTGAAGATTAATATCTTCGCCCCTAGTCGGTCTAGCCTGCCTAGCTCCGCCCCCGCCAAAGGCTGAAAAGAGGTCCGAAAAAATATCCGAAAAGCCACCAAAACCGCCAAAATCAGCGTCGCCTCCGCTGAAACCGCCAAAGCCCTGCGGGCCTTCAGCTGAGCCAAACTGATCGTAGTTTGCTCTCTTTTTTTCGTCACCTAAAACTTCATAAGCTTCGTTTATTTCCTTAAACTTTGTCGCCGCCTCAGGCGTCTTGTTTAGGTCTGGGTGATATTGTTTGGCGAGCTTTCGATAAGCGCTTTTTATCTCATCTTGGCTCGCCTTTTTATCCACCCCTAAGACACTGTAATAGTCCTTGTTTGCCATTTAAAATCCTTTTAGTCTACGACGACTTCTGGGTCACCGTCTTTTTTGTCGCTTTCACTAGCTTGAGCGCCTTGAGCCTGCTGAGCAGCCTGATAGAGCTTTGTCACAACTTCGTTTGACTCTTTGGAGAGCTCGTCTATATGCTTTCTAAGTTCTTCGGTGTCTTTGTCATTTTCAAAGTTCTTCTTTGCGTTTTCTATTGCGGTCTCAAGCTTTTTCTTGTCTTCTTCGCTGATCTTATCTCCGCTATCTTTGAGCATCTTTTCTAAGCTAAATACGAGTTGGTCTGCTTCGTTTTTGGTGTCTACAAACTCTCTTCTCTTCTTATCCTCTTCAGCATGAGCTTCAGCATCTTTGATAGCCTTGTCAATGTCGGCATCTGTAAGATTTGAAGAAGCTGTGATGGTGATGGACTGCTCTTTGTTTGTGCCCAAGTCTTTAGCAGATACGTGAACAATTCCGTTTGCATCTATATCGAAAGTAACCTCGATTTGAGGAACGCCTCTTGGAGCTGGCGGAATGTCAGAAAGCTGGAATCTTCCAAGTGTCTTGTTTTGAGCGGCAAATTCTCTCTCACCTTGCAAAACATGGATATCAACGCTTGGCTGGTTATCGCTAGCTGTGCTGAAGACTTGCGATTTCTTGGTAGGTATTGTAGTATTTCTGTCGATAAGCTTTGTAAACACTCCGCCAAGAGTCTCAATTCCAAGTGAAAGTGGAGTTACGCCTAGAAGCAAAACGTCTTTCACTTCGCCACCAAGTACACCACCCTGAATAGCAGCGCCAATAGCCACACACTCATCTGGGTTTATGCCTTTGAATGGCTCTTTGCCGGTGAAGTTCTTAACAGCCTCAAACACAGCAGGTATTCTTGTCGAGCCACCTACCAAGATGACCTTGTTGATGTCGTTTATGGTGAGGTTTGCATCTTTTAGAGCATTTTTGCAGCAGTCTATAGTCTCTTTAACAAGGTCTTCAGTCATGCTGTCAAATTTTGCTCTCGTGAGTTCATACTCAAGGTGTTTTGGGCCAGTTGCATCTGCTGTAATAAACGGTAAGCTAATAGTAGTTTTTGGTGTAGCAGAGAGCTCAATCTTTGCTTTTTCAGCCGCCTCTTTAAGTCTCTGCATAGCGAGCTTGTCTTTTGAAAGGTCTATTGAGTTTGTCTTTTTAAACTCCTCGACAAGAAGATCTATGATTTTGTTATCAAAGTCATCTCCGCCGAGCCTTGTGTTTCCGTTTGTCGAAAGCACTTCAAACACTCCGTCGCCTATCTCTATAATAGAGACATCAAACGTACCGCCACCAAGGTCATAGACAAGAATCTTTTGGTTTTTGTTGTCGCCTTTGTCAAGTCCATAAGCTAGAGCTGCCGCAGTAGGCTCGTTTATAATTCTCAAAACTTCAAGCCCTGCTATCTTTCCTGCATCTTTAGTCGCTTGTCTTTGGCTGTCGTTGAAGTAGGCAGGAACAGTGATAACGGCTTGAGTAACCTTTTGGCCAATATAGCTTTCAGCATCTTGTTTTAGCTTTGAAAGAATCATAGCTGAAATCTCTTGTGGGCTATACTCCTTGCCGTTTAGTTTAACTTTATGGTCGGTTCCCATCTCCCTCTTGATTGAAGAGACTGTGTTTTCATGGTTTGCAATAGCTTGACGCTTAGCAACTTTCCCCACAAGCCTCTCTCCATCTTTTGTAAAACCTACGACTGAAGGCGTAGTTCTGTCGCCCTCAGCGTTTGCAATAACTGTAGCTTTTCCGCCTTCCATTACTGCAACACACGAATTTGTTGTACCTAAGTCAATACCTATAATCTTTCCCATAGTTTTTTAATCCTCCCTTTTATTTACAACTACTTGTGAATATCTAAGTACTTTATCCTTAAATTTATAACCAGCTTGATACTCCTCAATTATGATTCCGTCCTCAAGCGAGTCATCTCTCAATGTGGCTATCGCCGAATGAAGGTTGTGGTCAAAAGGTTTGCCCTTTGCCTCAATCTTCTCTATTCCCAAAACTTCAAGGCTCTGCAGCATTTTGTTTTCGATCATCTCTACGCCTTCCAGCACTTTTTCGTCTGTGATCATCTTTTTAGCTTCCTTAAAGCTGTCAAGTGCTGGCAACATGACTGATACAGCTTCTGCTATGCCTTCTAGCTTTGCGTTTAGGATCTGCTCATAACTTTTCTTTCTATAGTTGTCAAAGTCTGCCTGAATGACTCTTGCCATGTTGAGATATTCCTCTGCTTTAGCCTCTATAGCTCCATCTTTTTCATGACAAGCGCAATCTTCTCCTCGCGAGCAGTCTTCGTGTTCATGATTTCCGCATGAGCAGTTTTCATTACATTTATTATCTTCAGTGCATTTGCAGTCTTCTCCGCATGAGCAGTCTTCACTACATTTGCATTCTTCTTCACATGCGCATTCTTCCTCGCAACTACACTTTTGTTTCAATTCTTCTTCTTTATGCTTCTTCATTTATCCTCCTTTCCCATCTCATTCATCACAAACTTAAGCGCTGAAGCTATGCTTGCATAATCCATACGCTGTGGCCCAACTACGCCAATAGAGGCCACCTGGGCTCCGTCTATGACGATGGGCGCTTTTACAAGAGCACAACCTTCATATTCGTTTTCTTCAACGAGCGTTATGCTAAGGTCATCACTGCTCTCGAGAGCTCTTTCAAGCTCTTTCTCGTCTTCAAGTAAGCTAAGCACCTTTTTGCTCTCATCTCCCTTTGTTTCTTCAAGAAGCTTGAGTGAACCATCTCGCTTTATATCCAACATCTTTTTCGAGACAAGTTTTCTCATACCTTCAATGAGACTCA
>CALVTI010000021.1 GCA_944361835.1 uncultured Clostridia bacterium | reverse complement strand
GCCGCCTGTGCTCCGTCTATGACGATGGGCGCTTTTGCAAGAGCACAACCTTCCTATTCGTTTTCCTCAACGAGCGTTATGCTAATGTCATCACTGCTTTCGAGCGCTCTTTCAAGCTCTTTCTCGTCTTCAAGCAAGCTAAGCACCTTTTTGCTCTCATCTCCCTTTGCTTCTTCAAGAAGCTTGAGTGAACCATCTCGTTTTATATCCAACATCTTTTTCGAGACAAGTTTTCTCATACCTTCAATGAGACTCATGGCGATAAACTTAAACCCACTAATCTCTTTTTGAAGAGAGCTCTCAAGCTCGTCAATGCCGTCCACAAGGTCAGCTATGGTCTTTCCTCCAAACTTTCTTGTGAGATAGCTTGAGGCGTCACTACAAGCCTTTTCATCAGCCTTTGTGTTTATGCTGTTTGTGAGGTATCCACTAGAAGTCTGTATCAAAGCTAGCGCACTATCACTTACGAGCGGAATGACCTTTATATTTTCAATGACAAGATGCTCATAGCCATTTACAAACACTACTGTAGGATATTTGACAGCTTTGTTTACAAGCTTTGCCACGCCAGAAACTATCTCGCTGAGCGAATTTGTCCTTTCGTTCAAGATCTCCCTGACCCCATCTAGCTTAGTGATTGTAAAGTTTGCATCTTTCAAAAGATGGTTTACATAATACTGATAACCAAGCGTGGTCGGGATCCTGCCTCCAGAGGTGTGGAGCTGTTTTAAGTAACCCATGGCCTCGAGAGCGTTAAGCTCGTTTCTAAGAGTGGCCGTCGAGATGTCTTTTAAGTGTCTATCTTTTACTCCACTGCTTGTAATGGGACTAGCGTCTTTGATGTAGTCTTCTACTACGCCCAAAAGAATGAAGTGCTTTCTGCCTTTTAGTTCTTCTTGCATTTCGCCTCCCAGTCAAGATTATATGCTCTTTGTCGCTTTTTATTCACACTTTGCTAGCAATCTTTCACCTTGACTGCTAGCAGTATAAACCCGCTTCAAAAAAATGTCAACAAAAACGTGACACTTTTTTAAAAATTTTTTTTACTTTTTTTCCATCTTTTAATTTACCCCCCTTTTCCGTCTCTGCGACACCCAAATCACAAAGTTTGGTTTTCACCATACAATGAAATATGGAGAGGACAAATGAAAAAAGACATACTAAAGTTTCAAAATGTAGCGCTGAGCTATCAAACGAATGACAGCGAAATAACAGCTTTAAAAGATATATCTTTTGATGTAAAGGCGGGCGAATTTGTAGCCATTGTGGGGCCAAGCGGCTGTGGAAAGACGACAATCTTGTCACTTGTCGCAGGCCTATTAAAGGCTTCTAGCGGGAAAATACTTCTTGAGGGCGAAGAAATTTTGGCTACCTCTAAGAAAATAGGATACATGTTTCAGCACGACCACCTCTTTGAGTGGCGCACTATTTGGCAAAACGTAATGCTTGGCCCTGAGCTTGAGGGCAAAAAAAAATCCCCAGAGATAATTGCCCGTGTGACAGAGCTTTTAGAAAAATATGGATTAAAAGATTTTATTAAAAGCAAACCGCGAGAGCTCTCTGGTGGAATGAGACAAAGAGTCGCGCTCATTCGAACACTCGCGACAAACCCATCTATCCTTCTTTTAGATGAGCCTTTTTCTGCGCTGGATTTCCAGACTAGGCTCAAAGTCTGTGATGACGTCTATAACATTATAAAGAGCGAAAACAAAACAGCTCTTCTTGTGACCCATGACATATCAGAGGCCATCTCCATGGCGGACAAAGTCATAATTCTCTCAAAGCGCCCGTCTTATGTCAAAGATATAAAAATTATAGATTTAAAAGACTACCCTACTCCACTTGAAAGAAGAGAGCACCCAAAATTTAGAGAACTTTTTGATGAGATATGGAAGGAGGTGCAATTTGAAGAATAAAAAAATAATTTATTCAAAAGAACATGAAAAATATTTAAAAAACATTAAAAAAGATAAAATAACCACACTTTTAGCTCAAATTATAATATTTGTTGGCTTAATAGGCCTATGGGAACTCCTGACCGCGGTGGGAGCCCTAGACCCATTTTTCTTTAGTTCGCCTTCAAGGATAGTTTCTACCCTCGCCGAATTTTTCTCTAGCGGTGAGATGTTTACTCATATTGGCGTCACGCTCTACGAAACGCTTATTGGCTTTCTCATCGCCACTTTTCTTGGGACGCTTATAGCCATAATCTTATGGTGGAGTGAAAAGTTAAGAAAAATCTTAGACCCATATATTGTCGTCATAAACGCACTGCCTAAAATCGCCCTAGGGCCAATGATTATTATCTGGTTTGGAGCAGGCACGACAGCTATTATTGTGATGTGTATTCTCATCTGCATAGTCATTACTACACTCTCTATGCTAAACGCCTTTCTCTCCTGTGACAAAGACAAACTACTGCTCATGAAGTCACTTGGAGCAAACAAATTCCAAACTTTCTTTAAACTAGTGTTTCCAAACGCCTTTGGCGAGCTCATATCTGTTTTAAAAATTAATGTGGGCATGAGCTGGGTAGGCACAATCATGGGCGAATACCTCACGAGCAAGGCTGGCCTCGGCTACCTCATCGTGTATGGCGGACAGGTGTTTAACCTCGACCTAGTTATGGCCAGCACGGTCATCTTGTGTATTTTGGCGGGTGGTATGTATTTTATAGTCGCGAGGCTTGAGGCCAGGTTTAAAAAATAGTTCTCTATAACTTACAAAAAATTTTATTATAAGAAACACGCCTATTGCGCCAATAACAGGATAAGAATAATCGACTATAGCTTTAAACCCAATAAGGCTAAGCACAGTCACAGTCAAAATACACAAAACTTTTTTTCCTGGCGAATAAAATTTCAAACTATAGCAGGCTGAATATAGCCCTGAAAAAAGCGAGGTCAAAATTCCTATTAAAAGCGCTATCACAAACAAGACATTAAATGGCTCACCCAGCCTTAAGCAAAGCGTTATGAATGGCATGCTAGTCTCAAGGATAGCATTGCCATTTTTTACAAGGCAGATTATTGCTAGAGCCACAAGGAGAGAAATTATGAAGGCCGAGATGAGGCTGGAGACTAAAATTTGTTTTTTGCTCATTTCTCTCCCCGCTTCTACTAGAATAAAATAAGAAAGCATAATATTTCCAGCTGCATAAATAATCATTGAGGCTGGAATAAGTAGAGAATTGCGAGTCGAAGAAATAAAAACTCCACCAACAGGATTTCTCGCCCCATAGATACAAATGAAAGTAATTAAACATATAAGAGCAGGAATTAGAATAAAATTTATGTTTTTTACACCTTTAAAACCAAATAATAATACAAATAAACATATTACCGCCAAAATTATCAAAAATAAAAATTTATGCACTGACGGAAAATTTGATTTTAAAAGTTCGACCGCGGCCGAGAGCATTGCTGCGCAAAACACGACATAAATTGCGCTTATAATTAAAGAAAAAAAGCCTTTGATTCCCACGCTCTTATTTATTTCATCCACATTTAAAAAATTTTTGTTTTGACCTATTCTTAAAAATAAATAAAAACAAAAAAATAAAATTAAAAATAAAATTGGCAAAAAATATAATGAATTTAAACCAAAAGTAGCAAAAAATAACGAAATTTCTCTACCACTAGCAAAACCGGCACCAATTATTGTGCCTGCAATCAAAAAAATTGAGGAGAGAACTTTTCTCATAATATAAATATATTTTCACTTGTGGTTTTTATGATAGATAAATAATTTTTACTTTTTTCGACAAAATATAGTTGTGAGACAATTCATGTGTTATTTTTTAACCATAACGCTTTTTGTTTCGCTAGGACTTTCTAGCGTCTTTTCCTATCCGCTCTTCACAAGTGGAACTCTCACCTACGGCCAGCAACAAATCATAAACGACGAAAATGAAGGTGAAGAAACTATCACAGAGACAAAGCCTAAAGTTGAGGTCGTAAGTCTCGACTGGTTTGAGGTCGTGGACACCTTCTTTGAAAAATATGTGACCACACGAGTCATAGACGTGAACACCAAAACGCAGTATTATGTCAAACGCACCGGAGGCTATAACCATGCCGACGTCGAGCCTATCGACAGGACAAACATGAACAAATTTCACTCGCTCTACAACTATGAGTGGAGCTGGACAAGGAGACCTGTTTGGGTTGAGATAAACGGAGTCTTTGTCGCGGCGAGCATAAACGGCATGCCTCACGGCTATTCGCTCATAGAAAACAACGGCCAGGACGGTCATACCTGCATACATTTTCTAAACAGCAAGACTCACGGCACAAAGCGTGTAGATGAAGCTCATCAAAAAGCTGTGAGCGAAGCTCTTGCTCGAGCTGATGAGCTAAATGACATAATATTATAAAAGACAGCTATTTGCTGTCTTTTAAAATATCTTTTAGGAACCTTGCTGTATGCGAAGCAGGGTTTTGGGCCACTTCTTCAGGTGTGCCAGTAGCCACGACCTCTCCACCGCCATCTCCGCCTTCAGACCCTAGGTCTATGATGTAATCTGCTGACTTAATTACATCTAGGTTATGCTCTATTACCAAAACAGTATTACCATTGTCGACGAGGCGCTGGAGGATGTTTATCAATTTTTTGACATCATACATATGAAGCCCTGTCGTCGGCTCATCCAAAATGTAGATAGTCTTGCCTGTGCCACGTTTAGCGAGCTCGGTAGCTAGTTTTACTCTTTGCGCTTCGCCTCCGCTCAGCGTAGTGGCCGACTGACCTAGCTTTATATACCCAAGCCCAACGTCGTCAAGAGCCTTAATCTTATTGTAGATTTGTGGAATGTTTTCGAAAAATTTGAGAGCTTCTTCTACCGTCATGTTTAGGACGTCGTAGATAGACTTCCCTTTATATTTGACTTCAAGCGTCTCTCTGTTATAACGCTTGCCTTTACAAGCCTCACAAGGCACTTCAATATCTGGCAAGAAATACATTTCTATTTCTTTGACGCCTGCGCCCTCGCAGACTTCACACCTTCCGCCCTTCACGTTGAAGCTAAACCTTCCTGAAGAATAACCTCGCTCTTTAGCGTCTTGAGTTTGAGCAAATAGGTCTCTTATTGGCGTAAACACACCTGTGTAGGTCGCCGGATTGCTTCTAGGAGTTCTGCCTATTGGGGCTTGGTCAATTTGAATTACTTTGTCAAGAAGCTCGACATTTTTGATAGACTTGTATTTCCCAAGCTCTAGTCTACTTCTGTTTAGCACATTCGAAAGGAACGGATACAATATCCCATTCACAAGACTGCTCTTTCCGCTACCAGAAACTCCAGTGACTGCCGTAAATACACCAAGAGGTATTTTGACGTCGATGTTTTTAAGATTATTTTGTTTGGCTCCCGTTATTTCCAAATAGCCAAAAGGCGCCCTTCTTGACTTTGGCACTTCAATCTTTTGTTTACCGCTCAAAAACTGCCCCGTGATAGATTTTGGCTCAGCTACGATATCGTCGTATGTCCCCACAGCCACAATCTCGCCTCCGTGCACACCAGCGAGAGGACCTACATCAACAATGTAGTCCGCGCTCCTGATGGTATCCTCATCATGCTCTACCACAATAAGGGTGTTTCCAAGGTCTCTAAGCTTAAAAAGCGTGTTTAAAAGCTTTTCGTTGTCCCTTTGATGGAGGCCTATGCTAGGCTCGTCCAAGATATATAATACGCCGACAAGCCCGCTGCCGATCTGTGTAGCCAGCCTTATTCTTTGAGACTCGCCACCGCTCAGCGTCTCTGCGCTTCTAGAAAGAGTGAGATAGCTAAGCCCGACATCTATGAGGAATTTTAATCTTGCCTTAATCTCTTTTAATATGCTTTCAGCAATATTTTCATCAGCTTTTTTGAGCTTTAAGTTTTCAAGATAGTCATATAGCTTTTCTACGCTCATATTGCAGAGCTCTGTGATATTTTTTCTATCAACTTTTACGCAGAGCGCATTTTGATTGAGCCTCGCGCCATGGCAGACAGCGCAAGTTTGCTCACTCATGAACTTTCCTATTTCATATTTTACAAACTCACTGTTTGTCTCATGATATCGCCTCTTTAAGTTGTTGGCAAGTCCCTCAAACTTATGGCCGTTTGGAAGAGGTTCGGTCGAGCCGTAGAGGAGAATATGAAGCTTTTCTTTAGGCAGTTTGTTTACAGGCGTGTCGAGGTCTATATCAAACTTTTTCGAGACCATTTCAAAATATGCTCTCGCCATGGCGCCTGCGTCTATGTTCCAACCTGTGAGGTTAAAAGCTCCCTCTCTTATTGAAAGATGAGCGTTTTTCAGCACTTTAGACGGGTCTATGTCTTCAGTGTAGCCAAGACCAGTACAGTGTGGACAAGCCCCAAACGGATTGTTGAAGGAAAACAGCCTTGGCGTGATTTCCTCAAGAGAAAATCCGCAGGTCGGGCAAGCGAAGTTTGTCGAGAATAGCTCCTCTTCTTCATTGTGAGCACAGATGACGAGCCCCTCAGCGAGCTTTAGAGCCGTCTCAAGACTCTCAGTGAGCCTTCCCTCTATGCCCTCTTTGATTACGAGCCTGTCCACCACGACAGAGATCGTATGTTTGAGGTTTTTGTCAAGCGTAATTTCCTCATCAAGCGTATATATATTTCCATCTACCTGAACTCTTACAAACCCGCTTTTCTTGAGGCTTTCAAAAAGTTTGGCCTGAGCGCCTTTTTGCGCTCTAATTACAGGGGCGAGGATAAGGATTTTTTCGCCTTCACCATACTCCATAATCTTGTCTACTATCTGGTCTACGCTCTGTTTTTCAATAGGTTTGTTACAGTTTGGGCAATACGGAACACCAATTCGAGAATAGAGCAGTCTAATATAGTCATATATCTCAGTCACTGTTCCCACAGTAGAGCGAGGGTTGTGGTTGGTGCTCTTCTGGTCTATCGAAATAGAGGGCGAAAGCCCCTCTATGCTTTCGACATCAGGCTTTTGAGTTTGGCCCAAAAACATTCTTGCATAAGAGGAGAGGCTTTCGACATAACGCCTCTGCCCCTCGGCAAAAATAGTGTCAAAAGCCAGTGTGCTCTTGCCTGAGCCACTCACGCCTGAAAATACGACCAATTTATTTCTAGGAATTTCTAAAGATACATTTTTTAAATTGTTTTCTTTAGCTCCCACAACTTTTATAAACTCATTTTCCATATCTTCACCTATTCTTTCATAAATTTCTTTAGTTCTGCAATCTTGTTTCTAAGCTCTATAGCGGTCTCAAAGTCAAGCTGGCTAGAGGCGACTTTCATGAGGCCTTTAAGTCTTTCTATCTCTTTAGGAACTTCCTTCTTCTCCATGCCGTCAGCTGTGACTTTCTTTGTGATTTCAAGAGTGTTTTTGACCTCTTTTTTAATGGTTTTAGGAATAATGTTGTGCGCCTTGTTGTATTCTTCCTGTATTTTTCTTCTCCTGCTCGTCTCGTCTATAGCTCGCCTCATGGAGTCTGTGATGGTGTCTGCAAACATTATAACTCTGCCCTCACTATTTCTCGCCACTCTTCCAATCGTCTGTATGAGAGCGCCTTCGCTTCTAAGAAAACCTTCTTTGTCAGCGTCTAAAATACACACTAGCTCTACCTCAGGCAAATCTAGCCCCTCTCTTAAGAGGTTAATGCCCACTAGCACGTCAAACTCGCCACTCCTAAGCCCATTTAATATCTCTATTCTCTCCATGGTATCTATTTCGCTATGGAGATACTTTGTCTTAATTTCTCTCTCAATGAGGTAGGCGCTAAGACTCTCAGCCATCTTCTTTGTCAGCGTTGTAACCAAGACCCTGTTGCCTTTTTTAATGACTTTGTCCACTTCAAACAAAAGTCTCTCAATCTGCCCATCGGTAGGCACTACTTCGACGATCGGGTCTAAAAGCCCTGTTGGTCTAATAATCTGTTCTACTACTTGACCAGCCTTTTCTAGCTCATATTTAGCTGGGGTGGCTGAGATATAAACAGTTTGACCAAGCTTTTGGTTGAACTCTGTAAAATTTAGAGGCCTGTTGTCAAAAGCCGCCTTTAGCCTAAAGCCATATTCGACAAGGCTTGTCTTTCTAGCCCTATCGCCATTATACATAGCCCTGATCTGTGGAATGGTCATGTGGCTTTCGTCTATGAGAGTGAGGTATCCACTCGGGAAATAGTCCATGAGCGTAAATGGCGGGTCTCCTATATCTCTCCCGTCAAAATATCTAGAATAGTTTTCTATCCCGTTGCAATATCCCACCTCTCGCATCATCTCGAGGTCGTACATGACTCTCTCTTTGAGTCTTTGTGCCTCTATGAGTTTGCCCTGCTCCTCAAACACTTTGACTTCTTCTCTCATGTCAGCCTCAATGCGCTCTAAGGCGTCTTTTAGCCTCTGTGAGCCCACAGCATAGTGACTGGCGGGATAAATCGAAACATGCTTTAAAGTGCTTAAAACATGCCCAGAAACGGCCTCAAACTCATATATTTTATCGATTTCATCTCCAAAAAACTCTACTCTTATAGCAATCTCCGAGCTGTTTGCAGGAAAGATATCTAAGACATCTCCCTTAGCTCTAAAAGTCGTACGATGAAAATCTACCTCGTTGCGAGTGTATTGAATGGCTATTAGGTTTTTCATGACTTCGTTTCGGGAGATCTGTTGGCCTTCTCTAAGTGAAATCTGAAGGTTTAAATATTCTTCTGGGTTGCCGAGGCCATAAATACACGAAACTGAGGCCACAACAATAGTGTCGCTCCTCTCAAGGAGCGAAGCTGTGGCTGAGTTTCGAAGTTTGTCTATCTCTTCGTTTACAGCCATATCTTTTTCAATATAAGTGTCTGAGCTTACAATATATGCTTCAGGCTGATAGTAGTCATAGTATGAGACAAAAAACTCAACTCTATTGTTTGGAAAAAACTCCCTAAACTCGTTACAGAGCTGGGCAGCCAAGGTCTTATTGTGAGCTATGACGAGCGTCGGCCTGTTTACCTTTTGAATTATGTTTGCCATAGTAAAGGTCTTTCCGCTTCCCGTCACACCAAGTAACACCTGAGACTGAAGCCCATCTTCGACACCTTCGACCAGCTTTTCGATGGCCTCAGGCTGGTCGCCAGAAGGCTTAAATTTGCTCACTAGTTCAAATTTTCTTTCTTCCATTCCTATCATTATACCACCATTTGCTCACCTATTCAAGTATCTAGCCACCAAATATTGCTTTTAACAAAATGCCGAGTACAAAAGAAAGAATTGTTATGCCTAGCGTCCTAAGCAGTAAAAGGGCTACTTCTTTTTTGTGTTTTCTTACATCTCTTTGATAAGTCAAGCCTTTGTTTTTTAAGTTTATACAATAGAAATATCCTCGTTTGCCATCGCTGACGACAAAGTCAAGATAGTTGTCTTTTGAAAGAGAAATCATAATATCGTCCAGTTCAGCGACAGGCAAGACATATTTTTTTGATACATATTCTGCAATTTGGTTTGCAGAAATAAGGTATGAACGCTTGTCTGTGCACACCTTGCTCAAAAATTCCATAACGAGTCTTTCCTTCCTGTCTAACACATATCCTCTCTAGAAAAGAATATTATAGATAAGTGTTCCCAAAAATGCGCCTAATAATGCAATAAAGAATAGGGCAATATATGCGCCTCTAGCTACGGATTTGAGCTTTTTGGACTTTTTTTCTTGTTCCTCTTCACTCTCGACATACTGCCTGCCGAAAGGCAAAGCGCTGAGACAATATACATCTTCGTCACTATACTTCACGGATATGTAGTCAGTAGAAGCCAAATGATTTACTATTTGTTTGACGCTCTCTCTATCCGCGCCGTACTTTTGAGGCAGGCAAGAAATTATGTCATCTATTTCAATAATCTTATAAGAGCCTTCATAACACTGCTTTATTAAATACCTTAAAACTATCTTACTCCTTATATCCAACATATAATTTATTTTTACCCAAACAGTTTTTTTTAAGCAGACATAAAAAAATTCTAGCAGTTTTTGCTAGAATTTTTTAATTCTATTTTTTGCCTTCAAGCTTTTTCTTAGAAACGATGAAGTATACGATTACACCTGCAAGAACAAGCACTGAAATTACAATCAAAACTGTTCCTATGATTTCCTCAGTGTTCATTCCAGGATTTCCTTCTTCAGTCACTTCAAACCTTCTTTCAACTTTTCTCTCATTTCCAGCAGCGTCTTCAATTATGAAAGTAACTTCATAACGGCCTGCTTCGGTAAGATTGTAAGTGAAAGAGCCTTGGGAGGTAGAAGTAAAGGTCGTTCCTGTATCAATGTTTCTAACTGTAACCTCAAGGTGGTCAGCTACCCAGTCTTCTGCGAGTTCGATATTGTCTGTAGCTGTTATTTTTGCCACGTCGATAACAAGTGGGTTATTTCTCATCTCTGTGAGCGAGTAAATGCCTTTAAAGAGTGAGTCATCAACGACAAGTCTTGGTTGTTCAGTGTCGCCAACATTCACTGTATAAGATCTCTCTGTGGTTTGTCCCAAAGTGTCTGTAAAGCTGTATGTTATGGTATAAACAAGATTGTCATTTGGGAAAGTGTAGAGAATGTCGCCGTTTTGATCAAACTCAATGTTGTTGTCAGTTACATAGCTTTCATTAGCAAGATCACTCAATTTATAAGTTCTGTTAGTTCTAGATGAAGAGATAGTAACTGTAGACTGAGTATAATCTATTCCGCTAATATCATACGCGCCTGGAAGGATAATTGCAATGCCTTCGCTCATTTGATATTGAGGCTTGTAGTAAACATCGTTTATAGTTGGACCAGTAGTATCAACAACTTCGACTTGATATACTTTGCTTCTTATAGTTGTAGTAGAATCAAGAGCGTCTGTGATGTCTGCAACATATTGAAGTTCGTAAGTCCCGACCTTAGATGGTGTAAACATATTGTTGCTCAAAACTGCACCATCTGGGCCAGACACCTTAACTACCCTATAAGTGTAGGAGTAACCCTCTTCAAGGTTTATAGTAGGAATAGGAAGTGAAGCTGACTCTCCAAGCTCAAGGGTTCCGCCTGAGATTGTTGATGGAAGATTTTCAAACTTCATATCTGCTTCATTCATGTTTCCAATGACGCCAAGGTCAAACTTTTGAACAGTAATGTTTCCAGCAGCATCTTCTGTAGTCACATAAATGTCATATTGTCCAGATTTTGTAGGAGTGAATTTTGCTCCAGAAATCTTCATTCCATCATCTGTGAGCTCATAGCTATAGCCATCATTTTGATTTAATGAAACATCATAAACTGTGCCGGTCGCGCTGTGAACGATATAGAAGCTTATTTTTGTATATTGTGGAAGGTCTTCTGTGTAAGTTATAGTAGGAAGAGTTACAGGTTCGTATTGTACTGCCTCATTCTCTCCCACAAGAGAACCTGCCTCAACTTCTTTTATCTCAGTAGCTTGAGTGTCGCCTGATGAAACGACTACTACACTCTTAATCTCTTCAGCAGGGTTTCCAGCATCGTCTTCTGTCGATGCGATAATCTCAAGTCTTGTGATAGTAGAGTCTGAAATTGTAATTTCATATCTAGCTGTGTCTTCATTGTAAACAAGAAGGTCTCTAAGGCTTGCATTCTCCTCTTGTTCGAGGTCTACCTCGACCTCAGCTCTGTAGAGCTTGTATGTCACGTCAACAAGCATTCTTGTGTCTACATTGTCTACATCTGTAGCAGTAGGTCTTGTAAAGCTAATGAGCTCATCGAGCATAACTGCATCAGGAAGGTTCTCTGTAAAGGTGATTGTAGGAGCATCTGTGTCTTCTGTAGAGCTCACTCTCATTGTATAAGATGCTGAGTTCTCATTGGACTGAGCATCCTTAGCCATATAGTAAATAGTGTAGTTTGAACCATCGTTGAGCTTAACTACGTCTTCTCCCAAGATGTAAAGCTGAGCTTTGGTGTAGCCCTTAAGGAGAACTGTGGAATCTGCCACATCAGCGCTCTCCATTTGAGCTATAATTTCAGCGCTAGGATTTATGACAAGAATTTTCCCTGCATAGTCACCCTTGAGCTCAGTCTCATCGAAAATCGTATCTCCAGAACTATTCATGATAGTTCTGTAAAGAGTCAAGTTGTTTTCTACATACTTGTTTGCATTATCGTCTGCCCAAATAGGATAAATCATTATGTTTTCTGGCGTCGTGCGAGTCGCGAGCTTATGAGTCGCTTCAGTGTATTCAAGTTCGCCATTTACAATGTCACCAGTTACATATGGTTCAACTACTACTGGAGTAGGTCTTTTAGTATCTTCGTCACATCTAATTTCAAAGCTGGTAGAAGCTACAGTAGGAGCTTTGCCAAAGAAATTTGTGACAGTGTAGGTCACATTATATGAGCCTACTTTGTTTGGAGTGAAATAAACTCTTCCATCTCTTGTCTCTAGGGTTTCGTTTGCTGAATCTGGAGTGCTTCCGTCTTTCGAGTATGTCACATTGACTTTATAGTGAACATCAACTGCATTTCCGTCGTCATCAACGCCAGAAACTGTAGGAAGTGTGGTCTCTACACCAAGCTGTGCGCTAGAAGGTCTAGTGCTACCCCATGACACTCTATAATCTGTGTCGTTGTCGTAGCCAGCACTCACCTGCATAGTCTTGGTGGCATAAACAAACTCTCCCGTAGTCTGCAAAGTATATTTGTATGTGAAAGTATATGCTCCAAGTGCACTAGCTGAAGTAACTGTGTAAGTGAAAAAGCCCTCGCTGTTTTTCTCGAGTGGAGTCTCAACTCCGTTTACAGTAACAGAAGCTGTCACATCGTCCCAGGCATTAGTTATTTCTTTGTCGTCCTGCTCTACTGTAACTTTTGGAAGAACTACAGTAATATCGTTCCCCTCAGTAGGTCTACCTATCTCAGTAGGTATGATTTCAGCTGGGTTTGTAGGATATATCATCTCATAGCCTTCAATGCTCTCAGCCACAGTCAAGGTCAAAGTCTTTTCAAATACGACATCTTCGCCACTTTTTAATGTGTAAGTAACGTTGTATGTCCCGCTTTTGGTAGGTTTAAACGTGTTTCCCTCAAGCTCCATAGTCCTACCATAGATATTCTTAACTGTAATCTCTTGAGTAAGGCCAGAACCGCCGTCTCTAATTGTAGCGCTTGGGAATTCGATAGGATTTCCAACAGTGCCAGTAGACTTAAATCCTGCTATTGAAATAGCTTCTCCTTCAGTCATAGAAAAAGTCTCAACAAGTGGTTCGGCAGACACGAAGCTAACGGCCGGTGCGAATATGCCGAAGCTAAGAATGAATGCCAAGGCAATAGCTAGTTTTTTTAATCTTTTCATCAATTTAAGCTCCTATTAGTAAGTTTTAGTTAGAACGAGATTAGTTTACATTATGCTCCATATTTTGTCAACGAATTGGATAAAAAATTTGTCATTTTTTTATCTTTTGTTACAAAGCCAGAAAAACGCCAAAGTTAGTACGATTATATTTTAATGATTGCCACCATTTATATGCGAAAGAAAAAGTTCTAGTTTTGTCGAAAACAATTTTTGAGAAAAGAACACTTTTGAGGCTTTGGCATAGAATGATAGTGAAACCAAGGACAAAATTTTGATGTACAAAAGATAAAATTACATATTTTTAGGGTTTCAATATACAAAAGGAGGACACACGAATGAATTTTGGCGGTTTTGGTGGTGGCTTTGGTGGCAACAACGGCTGTGACTGCTGCACGCTCATAGTGCTTTTACTTCTCTTGTCTAGCTGTGGTTGCGGAACTGGCACTGGCATGGACATCTGTAGCTTGCTCTGGCTTATAATACTTCTTTCTTGCTGTGGCTGTGGAAACGGTTTTGGTGGCTGCAATAAAGGTTGCTAAGCAGAGTACATAAAAATGCGAGCTTTTTAGCTCGCATTTTATTTTAACATTTGTTTGATGAGCTCCTTTAGCTCTTCTATCCCCTTTCCTGTAGTAGCCGAAACAAAAACTTCGTTTGGTTTCAGCTCAAGCTGAGGGTGAATTTTGTCACATTTGTTGTAAGCGACAACTGTGGGAAGTTCTCCTGCTCCGATCTCCTCAAGCGTCTTTTCAGTCACGCTCATTTGGCTTTTGTAGTCTGGGTTTGAAATATCCACGACATGAAGAATAAGGTCGGCCTCGCTCGCCTCTTCCAGCGTGGACGCAAAGGCGTCTACAAGGCTGTGAGGAAGATTGCTGATAAATCCCACGGTGTCGGTCAAAATTATGGAGACGCCGTCTCCAAGCCAGACGCTTTTGCTTGTCGTCTCAAGTGTGGCAAAAAGTTTGTCGTCTGCGTAGATATTGGCTTTTGAAAGCTTGTTTAGAAGTGTGCTCTTGCCTGAGTTTGTGTAGCCTACGATGGCGACCCTCTTTTTCTCTCCCGCCTTGCGCTTTTTTCTATTTAAATCCCTTTGCTTTTTTATTTTTATTATCTCTTTAGAAAGTCTCGAAATTCTATCTCTCACTATTCTCTTGTCCGTCTCAAGCTGAGTTTCACCCGGGCCTCTCATGCCCACGCCAGCCGAGCCAAACCTTCCGCTCGTGCCTTCAATAGAGGAGAGCCTAGGCAAAATGTATTTTAGCTGAGCAAGCTCAACTTGAAGCTTTCCTTCTTGCGTGGTCGCTCTTTGAGCAAAAATATCTAAAATGAGCGCTATTCTGTCTATAACTTTGACATTTAGCATGTTTGATATATTAGTAGTCTGCGAGCCAGTGAGCTCATGGTCAATGATGACGACATCTGCTTTGAGGCTAGGAATTTTTGAGGCGAGCTTCTCAAGTTTGCCTGAGCCAAAAAGCGTGGCAGGGCTAACCTCTCTCACAAACTGACTGTCTTCATACACGACCTCAAGGCCGGCCGTGTGGGCCAGCCTCTCTAGTTCTTCAAAATTTGGTTTCTCGTAGTTTTTGAAAGTTGGGACAAGTAAAACTGCTCTTTCTATCATACTTATAGTATAAGCAAAAGCTTTCTCAAAGTCAAATTAAGTCACATTCTTTACAATTACTTCGCCGTCTTCTGGGTTAATTACCACTGTTCTCATCTTTAAATCGTCACCAACAAAGCTAAAGCTGTAATAAAACCTTTGCATAGAGCTATCTGTTATGATTTTTAAATAACACTCGCCATAAAGTCTATTTTGCGTAATAAAATCTTCCATATCCTCTCTCAAGGCCTCTATGCCTATCTCAAGCGCCTTTTGGCTGCTAATGTTCCAAGAGCTAGATAAGCACTCTAGCTTGACCTCTTCTAAGGAGAGGATTTTTAAAGACATCTCACTGCCACTTTCAAACCTCTTCTCGACGTCGGCCATAAAGCTTGAGTCAAAAGGGTTTTTCTCAAGCAAGCCTATGTAGCTCTCCCCATCCACTATTAGTTCAAACTCAATTAATTCTATATCATAGTTTTGAGCAAATATGACGGTCAAAACGCCAAATTCTCTATCATTGTTTTTAACTCCGTTATATTCATACGGCTCTTCTCTAACGCCACACATGAGGTTTGCCTTAAACTCTTGACACTCACCAAAATATACAAAGTCTCTATAGTCCGCCATATTAGCTCTCACCAAATTTTCGAGCACAGGCTGTCTAAGGCAAAGCGCGGTCAAACACCCGCCTATGACGACTATAAAAAGAATTGCGAAAATAAGGACCTTGTTTTTAAATAATTTTTTCATACCGTAACATATGACAAGGCTTGACCAAAAATTACACACAATGTTTTGAAAAATTAAAGCTAATGTGTAAAATAACTTTAGGAGAAAGTATGAAACTAAACGCACTTTATAAAAAAGCTCTCAAAGAGCACTTTGCCATTGGCGCATTTAACTTTAACAATTTAGAGACTTTAAAGGCCATAGTCGACGCCTGCCTGGCCGCCTCTACCCCTGCACTTGTATGTGTCAGTGAAGGCGCCTTCAGCTATATGGGCGAAGCCTGCATAGGCATGTTTAGAGCAGAAAAGAAAAGATATAAAGACATTTTTCTTCACCTAGATCATGGAAAGAGTTTTGAGATGTGCAAAAAAGCCATTGACCTAGGCTTTGACTCTGTCATGATAGACGCGTCAAGCCTGAGCTTTGAAAAAAATGTCGCCCTTACAAAAAAGGTGGTAGACTACGCTCACGCTAGAGGCGTGTGGGTGGAGGCTGAGCTAGGAGTCATAGGCGGAACAGAAGACCTCGTTAGCGCAAAAAAAGCCATCTTCACAGATGCCGAAGAGGCAAAAAAGTTTATCTCTCTTGCCAAAGCTGACAGTTTGGCCGTGGCCATAGGCACGAGCCACGGCGCATATAAGTTTAGTGGCGAGAGCAAGCTAAACTTTAAGCGCCTTGGCGAAATAGAAAAAGCCATTCCTAAAACTCCACTTGTTTTGCATGGCGCCTCTTCTGTGCCAGAGAAATATGTCGAGCTTCTAAACGCCTATGGCGGAGACTTAAAAGGCGCAAAGGGCGTAGACGAAAAGTCGCTAAAGACGGCCTGCACTCGCCACAACATATGCAAAATAAACAGCGACACAGATCTTCGCATAGCTTTCACTGCTGGCGTGAGAGAGCATCTTTTAAAAAATCCCGAAAACTTTGACCCTCGAAAATATCTCTCTCAAGGCAAAAAATATGTCACAGAAGCAGTTCTTGAAAAGTTTAGATATTTAAGTAAATAATAAAAAAAGGCAAGTCTTTCGACTTGTCTTTTATAACAATTCTACAATAGCCATCTCAGCTGAGTCACCACGTCTTTGTCCAAGCTTTATTATTCTGGTATATCCTCCGCCGATGCCTTTCTCTTTAATTCTGTCAGCATACTTTGGAGCGTATACGTTAAAGATTTTCTCAAGAAGAGGGTGGTTTATGCCTTCTGTTCTAGCCTTGAAAGCTGTAATGCTCTCCTTGTCCTTCCTCTGCTCTTGAATGTCATAGACGTATGACATTATCTTTCTTCTTGCGTTGAGCTTCTTTGGGCCATCGTTTACGACTTCTTGCTTAACTTTAGTCCCCTTGCTATCTGTGATAGTCTTGGTAGCCTTAACTGTGTCTTCATAAGAGTTTATAGCCAATGTAAGAAGCTTTTCAGCTTGACTCCTAACTGACTTTGCTCTAGCAAGTGTAGTTTCTATTTTGCCATACCAAAGAAGATTTGTGACCTGGTTTCTAAGCAGTGCGTTTCTCTCTTTAGTAGGAAGTCCTAACTTTGCGTTTGCCATAATTTCTCCTTTTATTCTTCATCTACTCTAAGCCCGAGACCATAGCTTTCAAGCTTTTGAATAACTTCTTCAATAGACTTGAGGCCAAGGTTTCTCACTTTGAGCATGTCGTTTTTAGATTTTTTAATCAAATCTTCGACAGTATTGATGTTTGCTCTCTTAAGGCAATTATAAGAACGAACAGAGAGGTCCATATCTTCAATTGGCATTTCGAGAACTTTTGATTGGTTGTCTTCGTCGCTAGAAACGAGAATGTTTAGTCCGCTCATGTTTTCGCAAAGGTCTACAAAGAGCGAAACGTGCTCGTTTATAATTTTGCCTGCAAGAGCAACGATGTCTCTAGCGCTTGTAGTGCCATTTGTCTCAACTTCTAATATGAGCTTGTCATAGTCGATACTCTGGCCGACACGCGTGCTTTCCACGCTGTAATTTACTCTCTTAACAGGAGAATATAAGCTGTCTATAGCAATATATTCAAGGCTTCCATCAAGTCTTTCTTTGTTTAAGACGTTTGGAACATAGCCTCTGCCTCTTGCCACTAAAAGTTCCATGTCAAGGACAGCTCCCTCATCGATTGTGCATATGTGCAAATCTGGAGTGAGGATTTCTATCTGGTCATTTGGCTCAAAATCTCTTGCTGTAACCTCACCTGGAGTAGTCTTTTTGAGGTGAAGTTTGGTCATGAAGCTAGAGTCAGTATTTGTAGATTTTAAAGCTATCTGCTTGATGTTTAGAACTATGTCTACGACATCTTCAGTCACGCCTGGAATTGTGGAAAACTCGTGTTGGACTCCAGCTATCTTTATAGCTATAGGAGCACAGCCTGGAAGAGCTGAGAGAAGCGTTCTTCTCATGCAGTTTCCAAGAGTAATTCCATACCCTCTTTCAAGAGGCGCAACAGTAAATCTTGCAAATTCTCCGCTGTCAGTTTCTTCACAAGTGATTTTTGGCTTTTCAATTTCCATCATAAATAATATTCTCCTTTATTATCTTGAATACAACTCAATGATTAGGTGTTCTTGAATATTGAGGTCAATATCTTCTCTTGTAGGAAGAGCTATAACTTTGCCCACAAGTTCGTTTGAATCAAACTCTAACCATTTTGGCATAACAATCTTCATACCTTTGAGCTGTTTGAACATTTCAAGGTCTTTCTTGTTTTCTTTGACGGCTATTATATCGCCAACTTTTACTCTATATGAAGGAATGTTTACAGTCTTGCCGTTTACAGTAATCTGTCTGTGGTTTACTATTTGTCTACACTCCGAACGGCTTGAGCCAATGCCCATTCTATAAACTACATTGTCAAGTCTTCTTTCTATGAGCGAGAGCATGTTTTCACCTGTGACGCCCTTCATTCTTTCAGCTTCTTCATAATACTTTCTAAATTGGTTTTCAAGTATTCCGTAAGCTTTCTTTACTTTTTGTTTTTCTCTAAGCTGAGTGCCGTATTGTGTAACTCTCTTTCTTCCTGCACCGTGTTGTCCTGGAGCGACTGGGCGTCTTTCCATAGGGCATTTTTTAGTCGTGCACTTCTCGCCTTTAAGGAAAAGTTTGCAACCTTCACGTCTGCATTGACGGCAATCAGGTCCTATTTGTTTTGCCATATCTTTCTCCTTTTAAACCCTTCTAGCCTTAGGTGGACGGCACCCGTTGTGAGCTATAGGTGAAACGTCTTTTATGAGCGTAACATTTATCTCAGCTGCGCCAATAGCTCTTATAGCTGCTTCTCTGCCATTGCCTGGGCCCTTAACATAAACTTCTACAGACTTGATGCCATGGTCTTTAGCGACTTTAGCTGCGTCCTCTACACAAGCTTGAGCTGCAAATGGAGTGCTCTTTTTAGAACTTCTAAAACCGAGTTTTCCAGCGCTTGCCCAAGAGATGGTGTTGCCCTGCATATCTGTGAAAGTCACAATGGTGTTGTTGAAAGTAGCGTTTATATGAGCTTGTCCCTTCTCTAAGTTTTTGCTAATTCTTTTTTTCTTAGTTGTTTTTGTTGCTGCCATAACTTATCTCCTATTTACCCTTCTTAGAGCTTCCGCCTACGACTTTTCTTGGGCCTTTTCTAGTTCTGCAATTTGTCCTTGTGTTCTGTCCACGAACAGGAAGACCTTTTCTGTGTCTCACGCCACGATAAGCGCCTATTTCTGTAAGGCGTTTGATGTTCATGGACACTTCTTTTCTAAGGTCACCTTCGACTGGGAAGTTCTTTTCAATATATGCACGAAGTTTTGCGACATCGTTTTCGTCTAGGTCTTTGACTCTAGTGTCTGGATTTATTTTGGTAGCTTTCAAAATTTTGCTTGAAGTAGCTGGCCCAATTCCATAAATGTAAGTAAGGCCTACTTCAATTCTCTTTTCTCTGGGTAAATCTACACCAGCGATTCTTGCCATTTATTTATTCCTCCGAAATATATTTGTTTGTGATTTATATATAGACGCCTCTGCAATATCAGCCGCAGCAGAGAACGAAATTTTTAACCTTGTGTCTGTTTGTGCTTTTTAGATTTTGAGCATATAACCATAACTTTGCCTTCTCTCTTAATTACTTTACAACCGTCACAGATAGGTTTTACAGATGGTCTTACTTTCATGTTTTTCTCCTTTTAAACTCTAGTTCTTTGCACGCCAAGTAATTCTGCCTTTGGTAAGGTCATAAGGGCTCATCTCAATTTTGACCTTGTCGCCTTCCAAAATCTTAATGTAGTTCATTCTAAGGCGACCTGAGATGTAAGCTGTTATGACATGGCCATTACTAAGTTTTACCTTGAAAGTCGTGTTTGGAAGAACTTCCTCCACAACTCCTTCAAACTCAATAACATCTTCCTTTGACATACATACTCCTTAAATAGTCAAGATTTCCACACCATTTTTTGTGAGCAGAATGGTGTTTTCATAGTGAGCTGATGGAAGGCCATCCTTAGTGCGTATCGTCCAGCCATCTCTCTCCATGAAAATGTCTTTCTTGCCCATATTTATCATCGGCTCAACGGCCAGACAAATATTTTCAGCAAGCTTTGGTCCATCATCCATGTGACCGTAGTTTGGCACGCTTGGATACTCATGCATCTGCCTGCCTATGCCATGGCCGACAAGTTCTCGCACAACAGAATATCCGTTTTTTTCAGCATGCTGTTGGATAGCGCTGGAGAGCTCTCCAAGTCTTCCTCCTACCCTGAGCTTTTCTATCCCTACAAAGAAGCATTCTTCAGTCACCTTTATGAGCCTCTCTTTCTCAGGCGAAATTTTGCCGACAGGAAAAGTCCTTGCCGCATCTCCGTGATAGCCCTTATAACAAGCCCCAACATCTATGCTGATTATGTCACCCTCTTTCAAAACTACATCTTTTGAAGGTATGCCATGCACGACTACATCGTTTAGCGATGCACATATGCTAGCAGGATAACCTTGGTAGTGTAAAAAAGAAGGAGTTGCACCACATTTAATTATATACTCTTTTAATGATTTGTCAAGTTCTAATGTTGAAATATTTGGCTTTATGAGCGATTTTGCAAGGTCTAGCGCCTTTTTTGTAATCTCTCCCGCCTTCTTCATCAAAACGAGTTCTGCAGGGTTTTTGACAACCATTCTATTTCATCTCCTTAAGAAACTTTTTTACTGGTGCATAAGTTTCTTCTGGTGTCCCCTTTCCCTCTACCTTAAAAATCTTGTTTTTGTAAAACTCAATTAGAGGCGAGGTCTGTTTTTCATATACTTTTAGACGAGCTCTAACAGTCTCAAGCTTGTCATCTTCTCTTTGAATGAGCGAAGCGTCACACTTTTGACAATTAGTTTCTTTGTAAGTGCTAGTGTGATACACTTCTCCGCAGCTAGGGCAGCTTCTTCTTCCACTGAGCCTCTCCTCTATCACTTCAAAAGGAAGGTCTATGAGAATAACGCTGTCGATGCTAGCAAATTTTTCAAGTGCTTCTGCCTGAACAAGTGTCCTAGGAAAGCCGTCGAGAATAAAGCCGTTTTTACAATCTGCCTCTTTGAGCCTATCTTTTACAAGGTCTATTGTGAGCTCATCTGGGACAAGCTCGCCAGCGTCGAGGATAGATTTTACTTTATTCCCAAGTTCTGTTCCGTCTTTGATATTTTTTCTAAAAATGTCTCCTGTGGAAATGTGAGGAAGGGAAAAATCGCTAGAGATAAACTTTGCCATTGTTCCCTTTCCACTTCCTGGAGCTCCAAGCATAATAAGATTCATATAGCTCCTATTTCAAAAATCCTCTATAGTTTCTCATAAGCATTTGCGCTTCAAGCTGTTTGTCTAGCTCAAGCGCAACAGAAACGACAATCATGAGACCTGTCGCACTAAACGCGTTCACAAGTCCTCCGCCAAGAGGGTCGCTTATTGCTTTAAACGCAAGGCTTGGCACAAGAGCGATAAACGCAAGGAAGATAGCGCCAAAGAGCGTGATTCTGTTTGAAATTCGCCTTAGGTAGTCGCTGGTCTGCTTGCCTGCCCTAATGCCTGGAATAAACCCACCATTCTGCTGAATACGTTTGCTTACGTCGTCTGGATTAAAAGTAATCTGCGCCCAGAAGTAAGCAAAGAAGAGAATGAGGAGCGCTGTGAGCACTATGTTTATCCACGACCCTGCGCCGAGCCACTGATCATACCAAGTCACGCCTTCTGGATAGAAGATGCTCATAATGAGCTGTGGGAATGTAAGTAGTGCTGACGCAAAGATGATAGGCATAACTCCCGAGCCGTTTACTCTAATAGGAATGTATGTGCTCTGTCCGCCATACATCTTTCTGCCTTTTATTTGCTTTGCATACTGCACCGGAACTCTTCGCTCTGCTATATCCACAAAGATGATGAGAGCAAAGATAAGGAGCAATGCTGCAAAGAATATGATGAGGTTCCAAACTTGGTTTATGTCGCTTCCAATGCTTGTGATAGTCGTAGCAATAGAAGTTCCGGCTGTAGACAAGATACCTACGAAGATAAGCAGGCTAAGCCCGTTGCCGACGCCAAGGTCTGTGATTCTCTCACCAAGCCAAACTGTAAACATTCCGCCTGCTGTAAGAATGATGACAAGCATGGCTCCTACAAGCCAAGTTGGTGCGCCCGTCCACAAGAAGTTTGGATCAAAACTTTCGCTAAACGCAATAACTATACCTATAGCCTGAGCCACAGCTAGCACTAGCGCGCAAATTCTGGTGTAGAAATTTATCTTCTTTCTGCCGTCTTCACCCTGCTTTGAAAGTCTTTCAAGAGCAGGAATAGCTACTGTCAAAAGTTGGATTATAATAGACGCACTAATGTACGGCGACACGCCCAGCGCAAGCAGTGAGCCGTTTGCGAGCGCTCCACCACTTATTGAGCTTAAAAGATTTAGAAAATCGTTTCCCGCAGTCGACTCGGCAAAGAGCTGAAGGTCGATTCCAGGAAGAGGAATCCAACAACCAATTCTAAATATAAACAATAAAAGCAAGGTTAGAAGAATCTTTCTCCTGACCTCTTTTATTTTGAACGCATTAGCTATAGTTTTAAACATTAAATCACCTCGACTTTACCGCCAGCTTTTTCTATCTTCTCCTTTGCAGCGTCAGTAAACTTTTTAGCTTTGACGATGAGTGGTTTTGTGAGCTCTCCATTGCCAAGAACCTTGAGCCCATATTCTTCCATTTTTCCAACAACTCTGTCTTCATATAGAAGTTCTAAAGTGATTTCTGTGTTTGGTTCAAACTTTTCAAGGTCGCCCACGTTTACAGTGGAATATACCTTTCTAAATTTGTAATTGTTAAATCCGCGAATTGGGAGCTTTCTTATAAGAGGAAGCTGACCGCCTTCAAAGCCAGGTCTAACGCCTCCGCCACTTCGAGCATTTTGGCCCTTATGACCTTTTCCACTAGTTTTGCCAATTCCGCTTCCAAGGCCTCGCCCAACTCTTGTAGCCTTTTTTCTAGAATTTTCTGCAGGTTTAAGTGTTTCTATGTTCATATTTTCCTCCCTACACTTCTTCTACTTTCACCAAATGTCTAACATGAAAGAGGCTACCTCTAATGCTAGCGTTGTCTGGCAAAATTCTTGTCTGGTTTAGTTTTTTAAAGCCAAGAGCTTCAATTATTTTAGCTTGTTCTTTATTGTAGCCAATACAGCTTTTGACCCATGTTACTTTCAAATTTTTTGTCATAATGCACCTCTTATAAGCTCTCTACTGGAATGCCACGCTTTTTAGCAATTTGCTCTTTTGTCTGGATCTTTGTGAGACCTTCAAAAGTGGCCTTTACGCAGTTTATTTTATTTCTAGAGCCATGAACTTTCGTAACGACATCTTTAATGCCTGCAAGCTCCAAAACAGCTCTTGCGCTTCCGCCTGCAATAACTCCAGTACCAGGTTTAGCTGGGAAAAGCTTTACAGAAGATGTCCCAAACTTTCCTTCAGTCTCGTGTGCAATAGTGCCGTCTACAATGCTTATAGGCTTCATAGATTTTTTAGCCATAACTGTAGCCTTGTCTATAGCAGCTGGAACTTCGCTGGCCTTGCCTATACCAAGCCCAACATTTCCTTTCTTATCGCCCACTACAACAAGAGCGCTAAAACGCATTGTTCGGCCACCCTTAACTACTTTTGTGACTCTTCTAACAGCGACAAGGTTTTTCTCAATGCCATCGTCTTCACGCCTTGGTCTTTCTTCTCTACGAGGTCTAGCTTGTCTAGCTTCTTTTTTATCTTTCTTTACTTCTTCCATGTCCCCTCCTAAAACTTGAGCCCTTGCTCTCTTGCAGCGTCTGCAAGTGCAGCTACTCTTCCAGTATAGAGATATCCGCCTCTATCGAACACAACTTCGGTGATACCTTTTTCCATAGCTCTCTTAGCCACTGTGGCTCCTACTACCTTAGCTTGTTCGGTCTTAGACTTCTTTGAGATTTGCTTTTCAAGCTCTTTCTCAAGAGAGTTGCAACTAACAAGTGTAGCGCCTTTGGTGTCGTCTATTATTTGAGCATATATACTGTTTAGACTTCTATAGATGCAGAGTCTTGGACGCTCAGCCGTTCCTGAAAGGTGGTTTCTAACACGGGCGTGTCTTTTTAATCTTTCTGCATTCTTATCACATTTCTTTATCATTGTGACCTACTCCTTATTTCTTGCCTTTTCCAGCTGTTTTTCCGACTTTTCTAATTACTCTTTCACCAGCATATTTAATGCCGTATGCGTGGTATGGCTCTACAGGTCTAAGCGATCTTATCTTTGCAGCAAATTCGCCCACCACCTGCTTGTCTATTCCGCTCACCTTTATTTCAGTGGCGCTTGGGCACTCAATCTTAACGCCCTCGATTTCCTCGACCTCAATAGGGTGAGAAAGTCCAAGGTTTAGGACGAGCTTTGAGCCCTGCTTATTTGCTTTATAGCCGACTCCGTTTATCTCAAGAGTCCTTGAAAAGCCTTCGCTTACGCCCTTTACCATGTTTGCAATGAGTGCTCTATAAAGGCCGTGATATGCTTTAGTTTGGCTCTCGTCGTTTTGTCTTGTGAGATGAAGAGTTTGGCCATCTATGTTAAGCTTGATCGTTCTGTCCATCTTTTGGCTAAGTGAGCCTTTTGGTCCAGAGACAGTAACTACATTACCCTCTCCCACGCTAGCGCTCACGCCAGCTGGCATAACGATTTCTTTTTTTCCTATTCTTGACATAGTTTCCTCCTACCAAACGTATGCAAGCACTTCGCCGCCAACGCCTGCACTCCTTGCTTGTTTGTCTGTTAAAATACCTTTGTTTGTGCTTACAATAGCTATGCCGAGACCGCTGATGACTCTTGGAAGATTGTCAGCCTTTGCGTAAACTCTAAGGCCAGGCTTAGAAATTCTCTTGAGCCCCTGAATAACGCTTTCGCCGTTTTCATCATACTTGATGTCAACTTTTATGTTTTTGTGACCTTCTGCTTCCACAAGTTCGTAGCCACGGATATAACCTTCTTTAGAAAGTATTTCTGCAATAGCCAATTTCTCTTTAGATGCAGGAATGCTCACGCTTTCATGCCTTGCAGTGATAGCGTTTCTAATTCTAGTAAGCATATCTGCGATTGGATCTGTAACTATCATATCTTCTCTCCTTTTACCAACTGCTCTTCTTCACGCCAGGGATTTCGCCTTTAGAAGCGAGCTCTCTAAAGCATATTCTGCAGATTCCATACTTTTTCAAAACGGCGTGTGGTCTGCCACATAGTGAGCAACGAGTGTATTCTCTCGTGGAAAATTTTTGCTTTTTTTGTTGTTTTTCTTTTAATGCTTTCTTTGCCATCTTTTACTCCTTATTTCCTAAAAGGCATACCAAATGCCTTGAGAAGGTCTAGCGCTTCAGCGTCGGTCTTAGCCGTCGTGATGATGTTTATATCAAATCCTCTAATTCTTTCGATCTTGTCGTAAGAAATCTCTGGGAATATGATCTGTTCTTTCACGCCCATAGAATAGTTTCCTCTTCCGTCAAATGACTTTGGAGAAACGCCTCTAAAGTCTCTAACTCTAGGAAGAGCTATAGAGATGAGCCTGTCTAAAAACTCATACATCTTCTTACCACGAAGAGTGACCATGGCGCCCACTTTCATGTTTTCTCTCACCTTGAAGTTTGAGATAGCCTTTTTAGCCTTAGTTGCGACTGCCTTTTGACCAGCTATAGCTGTGAGTTCGTCAAGAGCAAGATTAAAGCTTTTTGAGTTGTCTTTGACTTCACCAAGCCCCATGTTTAGAGTAATCTTAACAAGTTTTGGGACTTCGTTTATGTTTTTATAAGAATGAGCTTTCATAAGAGCAGGAACTATTTCGCTTTTATATAGCTCACCAAGTCTACTTTTTTCTGCCATAACTTCTCTCCTTACTTAGACCCTGTCTTTCTAGCAGCTGGCGTAGTCACAGTCTTGTCCATAGCTTTAGTCTTGACTTGAGTCTTTGCCTCTGGTCTAGCTTTGACGTTTGAGTCTTTCTTCTTTTCTTCCTTAGCCTCAGCTTTTACAGCCTTTTTAGCCTCTTTCTTGACAGCCTTCACATAAGCTCTATCAAGGCTGGCTCCGCACTTTTTGCAGATACGGCAGTTTTTGCCATCAACTTCTTTTCTAGCTACTCTTGTAGCTTTTCCACAAGTCTGGCAAACAACCATCAAGTTTGAGATCTCCATAGGAGCTGCAATCTTAATTATTCCGCCTTTTTCTTGAGCATTTCTAGGCTTTTTGTGTTTTGTAACCATGTTGATGTTCTCAACTGTGGCTTTGTTTTGACTAGGAGAAACTTCCATTACTTTTCCTGTCTTGCCTTTGTCTTTTCCAGCAATGACAAGAACGTTATCACCCTTTTTAATATTCATCTTCATAGTCATTCTCCTTAAATAACCTCAGAGGCGAGAGAAATAATCTTCATATAATCTCTATCACGGAGCTCTCTGGCCACAGGCCCAAAGATACGTGTGCCTTTAGGTTGTTTTTGATTGTCGATAATAACGGCTGCGTTGTCGTCAAATTTGATATGAGTGCCATCGCTTCTTCTAAGGCCTTTGCTTGACCTTACGATGACAGCTTTAACTACATCACCTTTCTTTACTGAACCGCCTGGGAGAGCGCTCTTTACTGAAGCGATGATGACATCACCAATGTTTCCGCTCTTTCTAAAAGAACCACCAAGTACTCTAATACACATGATTTTTTTAGCGCCAGTATTGTCAGCAACCTTTAAAATAGTTTGTGGTTGTATCATACTCTTTCCTCCTACTTAGCCTTCTCGACTATTCTTAGCAGACGATAATACTTATCTTTGCTAAGAGGTCTAGTCTCCATAATCTCAACAGTGTCACCAACGCCACACTCGTTGTTTTCATCATGGACCTTAAACTTTTTAGTCTTTTTTACGACTTTTTTGTAAAGCGGGTGCTTTGAGTTGGAAACTACGGCTACAACTATAGTCTTATCCATAGTGCCTGCTTTTACTACAACACCTTGTTTAGTCATTCTTGAGTTTCTTTCTAAGTTTTCCATATCTTACACCTCAGCCTTTTTTGCTTTTAATTCTCTTTCTCTTAAAATTGTTTTGACTCTAGCTATATCTTTCTTTACATTGTGAAGTTGCATATTGTTTTGCAAATTTCCAGTTGCGTGAGAGAATCTTAAGTTGAAAAGTTCTGTTTTGAGTTCGGCAAGCTTAGCGTTAAGCTCGTCGGTCGTTAAGCTTTTTATATCATTCTTTTTCATACGTTCTCCTCTTTCTTAACAAACTTTGTTTTGCAAGGAAGCTTGTGAGAAGCAAGTCTAAGAGCTTCTCTAGCGATCTCTTCACTAACCCCGTTCATCTCAAACAAAACTCTGCCTGGCTTTACTACTGCAACCCAGAACTCTGGAGAACCCTTACCAGAACCCATACGAGTTTCGGCTGGTTTCTTAGTCACTGGCTTGTCAGGGAAGATCTTGATCCAAACCTGACCGCCTCTTTTGATATAACGAGTCATAGCTATACGAGCAGCTTCTATTTGATTCGACTTAATCCAGCAAGGCTCAGTTGCTACAAGACCGTAGTCTCCGTAAGCAAGGGTATTGCCTCTGGTAGCGACGCCAGTCATTCTTCCTCTATGAACACGACGTCTCTTTACTCTCTTAGGCATTAACATTTGACTTTTCCTCCTTAGCTAGAATTTCTCCCTTATATATCCAAACCTTAACGCCAAGTTTTCCGTAGTTTGTGTAAGCAGATGAAACGCCATAATCAATGTCAGCTCTAATAGTGTGGAGTGGAAGTGAGCCTTCCATATAGTGCTCTGTACGAGCAATACTGTTTGCTCCGTCAACTACACCACTAACCTGAACCTTACAACCCTTAGCTCCGCTCTTCATAACTCTTTGAAGTGCTTGCTTTAAACATCTCTTAAACGAAACACGCTTTTCAAGCTGAGCGACAATACCATCTGCTACAAGCTTTGCGTCAAGGTCTGGCTTTTTCACCTCTTTGATGTTTACAATGAGGCTAACGCCAGGTCTAACAATCTTTGAAAGCTCCTTTCTAAGTGCATCAGCGCCAGCGCCCTTAGTGCCGATGAGCACGCCAGGTCTAGCTGTGTTTATGTTTACTATAACCTTTGTAGGAGTCCTTTCAATGCTCACTTTAGAAATAGAGCAATGATTGTACTTTTTCTCAATAAAGTTTCTTATTTTCTTGTCTTCAAGCAGAAAAGAAGCAAAGTCTTTCTTTCCAGCATACCAAGTGGAATCCCAATCTTTGTTTACGCCCACTCTAAGACCAATTGGATTAACTTTTTGTCCCATACTTCCCTCCTTACTTTCCTTCTCCAAGAATAATTGTGATATGACAAGTCCTCTTTGAAAGCCTATCAGCTCTAGACTTAGCTCTTATGTTTATCCTCTTAAGGATCGGGCCAGGCCCAGCATAAGTTTCAGCTACTATGAGGTCAGCTCTGTTGAGCCCCATGTTGTTTTCTGCGTTGGCAATAGCAGACTTTAAGAGCTTTGCGCAAACCTCAGCTGCAGACTGAGTGCTGTTTTCGAGGATTGCGAGCGCATCTTCTGCCTTTTTGCCTCTAATGTTGTCAAGAACAATTCTTACCTTAGACGGGCTCATTCTAACATACTTTACTTTAGCGTATGGACGAGTGTCTTTAGCTTGTTTTCTTTGTTCTGTTTTTTCTCTCATTCTAGTTGCCATTTTATATCTCCTTATCCTTATTTAGCCTTAGCCTTAGAACCAGCATGACCTTTGAAAGTTCTTGTTGGAGCAAATTCGCCAAGTTTGTGACCTACCATTTCGCTTGTGCAGTAAACTGGGATATGTTTTTTACCGTTGTAAACTGCAAAGGTGAAACCTACAAACTCAGGATATATTGTCGAAGACCTAGACCAAGTTTTGATAGGCTTTTTAGAGCCAGACTCGTTCATTTTCTCAACAGTCTTTAGGAGTCTAGAAAATACATATGGTTGTTTTTTAAGCGATCTACTCATACTAATTCACCCTCTTTATAATAAGCTTGTTTGAAGCCTTATTGCGTTTTCTTGTCTTAAGACCGAGTGCAGGTTTGCCCCAAGGCGTAACAGGAGATGCCATGCCGACTGGGCTCTTGCCTTCACCACCACCGTGTGGGTGGTCATTAGGATTCATAACTACACCACGAACAGCTGGTCTTATGCCCATATGACGACTTCTTCCAGCCTTTCCAAGCGAAACAAGCTCGTGGTCTAAGTTGCCGACTTTTCCAATTGTAGCCTTGCAAGTGAGAAGAACTTTTCTCATCTCTCCGCTAGGCATTCTAAGTGTGGCGTACTTGCCCTCTTTTGCCATGAGCTGAACTTCAGCCCCAGCGCTTCTAGCGAGCTGGCCACCCTTTCCAGCCTGAAGCTCGATGTTGTGAACAACAGAGCCGACTGGTATGAACTCGAGAGGAAGAGCATTGCCCACTTTTATCTCGGCATCTTTTCCGCTCATCACAACGTCACCTACTGTGAGGCCAAGAGGAGCTAAGATATATCTCTTTTCTCCGTCCTCGTAGTTGAGGAGCGCTATGAAAGAAGTTCTGTTTGGATCATATTCAATAGAAGCAACTCTAGCCTTAATGCCATCTTTGTTTCTCTTGAAATCTATGATTCTATACTTTTGTCTGTTTCCGCCACCGTGATGACGAACTGTAATTTTGCCTTGTGCATTTCTTCCAGCATTTTTTTGTTTTTTAGCAAGCAAGCTCTTTGTAGGCTTAACTTTTGAAAGCTCCTCAAAGGATGTGCTAGAAACAAATCTTTGTCCTGCTGAAGTAGGCTTGCGCGTTTTTACTGCCATGTTTCCTCCTAGCTCAAACTCTCAAAGAAAGCAATAGGTTTGCTATCTTCTTTAAGTGTTACGATTGCTTTTTTGTAGTCACTAGTTCTGCCAACAGTTCTGCCAGCTCTAGTGTTTTGAGACTTTTCATGACCCTTTACGATGAGGGTGTTTACTTTGTCCACTTTGACTTTAAAAATGTCCTCAACAGCTTTCTTTATCTCTATCTTGTTTGCGTCTTTAGCAACTTCGAAAGTATAAATTTTGCTTTGAATTCCTGCATAGCTTTTTTCAGTCATAAGAGGTCTTTTGATTATGTCATATGCGCTTTTCATACTCTTGCCTCCTCTATTTCGTCTATAGCATCTTTAGAAAGCACCAATCTCTTGTTTGAAACAATGTCATAAACGCTTAAGGTGTCAGCTGTCGTGATAGATGCCTTAGGAAGGTTTGCCATAGCTCTCTTTGCCACTTCGTCGTCTTTGCCAACAACTACCATGACGCTTCTGTCAAAACCAAAGGCTTTTAAGAAAGCATTAGCTTCTTTTGTCTTAGGCTCGGTGAGTTTGAACTCGTCAATGACTGTGAGTTCGTTTTGTCTAAGTTTTTCGCTGAGAGCTGAAACAAAGGCAAGACGCTTAACTTGTTTGTTGACTTTCTTTGAGAAGTCTCTTGGCTTTGGCGCAAATGCAACTCCGCCACCAGTCTGGTGAGGCGCCTTTGTGCTGCCTTGACGAGCTCTTCCTGTGTGTTTTTGTCTGTAAGGCTTTTTAGCGTGACCTCTCACCTCGCTTCTGGTGAGCGCGCTCTTTGTGCCTTGACGCTTGTTTGCGTTTTGAGCGACGATGACTTCATGAATGACAGGCTCGTTGTACTCTACGCCAAAAATGTCGTCTTTAAGTTCTAGTGAGCCTACGACTTCGGCTTTCATGTTGTAAACTTTAACTTGTGCCATACTCTAGCTCCTTTTTCCTTTAACGGCTTCTTTAACGACAACGATGCTTCCTCTAGGGCCAGGCACACAGCCTTTTACTAAAAGAATATTTCTGTCAGCGTCGACTTTTACTATCTCAAGATTTTGAATTGTGACTTTCTCTGCGCCGTATTGACCAGCCATGTGTTTGTTTTTCATGACCTTAGAAGGCGTGGAGTTTGCTCCCATAGAGCCCACCTCTCTGTGCACAGGGCCTGTGCCGTGGCTCATCTTGAGTCTGTGTTGGTTCCATCTTTGAATAACGCCAGTGAAGCCACGACCTCTAGTGATGCCCTGAACATCTACCTTGTCGCCTTCGCTGAAGATATCACATTTAAGCTCGGCTCCAATCTCATAGTCGCCGTCAAGCTTAAACTCTCTCTTTACTTTTCTTGGGCTTACGCCAGCTTTTTTGTACAAACCAAGTTCAGGCCTGTTTAGTCTTTGCTCTTTTGTTTCGTCAAAAGCAAGAACAACCGCATCATAGCCTTCCTTGCCAGCAGACTTTTTGTCTACTACTGCACAAGGGCCAGCTTCTACAACAGTTACAGGCACAACTACGCCATTAGGTGTAAAGATCTGTGTCATGCCCAATTTTTTGCCTATAATTGCTTTTTTCATTTCTCCTCCATAAATTTCTTTGAAGCTTCTGCTTCATCATATTTTGCCGATTAAAAATCGAATTAAAGTTTTATTTTAATGTCTACGCCAGCAGGCAAATCAAGTTTCATAAGAGCGTCAACTGTCTTAGAATTTGGACTATAAATGTCGATCATTCTTTGGTGAGTTCTGCTCTCAAACTGCTCACGGCTGTCTTTGTCCTTGTGTGGTGAACGAATGATGGTGATGACTTCTCTCTTTGTAGGAAGCACGATCGGCCCAGCCACTCTAGCCCCACCCTTTTTAGAAGTCTCCATAATTCTCTGGCAGGCCTCATCAAGAAGAGCGTGGTCGTAAGCTTTAAGTTTGATTCTCATCTTTTCTTGCATAAAATTTTGTATCCTCCTAGTAAAATATTCACATCTCCACTCTTTAAAAGCGGTCAGCTAGTACACTTATCCGTGCGTGTCACACCCTAGCTCAAAAAAAATATGAGACCACTATGAAGATGTTCGCCTGAGTCAAAGCTCAAACTTGTCCGCACAAATTCTCTTTGCTTATCGGCTAAACAAAGTAACCTCGTGCATCAACCCATAATATGCGACAATGGCATTATACTAAAGCGCCCACAACTTGTCAAGCGCTTTTTAAAAAAA
>CALVTI010000020.1 GCA_944361835.1 uncultured Clostridia bacterium | reverse complement strand
TATATCACTGCGTTTGACCTTCAAAGCAAACCTCTCAAGTCTCTTTAGTTTTTTAGCCAAATCCAGAGCTTTGTCGTAGCCATTTAAAAAAGTCTTTCTCATTTTCTCACCTTCCGCTGGGCATTATATCACACCTCCAAACGAAAGGCAAGGACCTATTAAAATAAATTTCACGCGATAAAGCCTCTTGGCTCCAAAGCTCGCCCTAGCGTCATTACGAGGAGGCATGAGCCGACGTCGAAATCTCCTCCCTGATGGGCAAGCTCCATCGACTGGCAAAAAAACCGAAGCGACTCGCTTCGGTTTTTAATTTATTCTTGAGGATTTTCTGGGTTTTCAGCTGGAGTCTCTGCTTGGGTCGCGTTTAACTTTGAAATAGTCTCATTTATTTGGTTGCTGAGCTCTTGTTGTTTCTGCATGAGCTTTATGTTTTCCTCGACTATTTGAGCGTTGAGCCTTTGTATTTCGTCAGCTGTCTCATCTTTTCTAGGTCGGCCTCTCTTTCTAGGAGTAGCCACTGGCTCTTCAGTCTTTTCTTTTCTAGGCCTACCTCTTCCTCTCTTTTCCGTTTGAGGAACCTCTTCAGGGGCTTCCTTTCTCGGCCTACCACGCTTCTTTGGCTCAGCCTGGGTCTCAACCGTCTCGGTCACTTCTTTCCTTGGCCTGCCTCTTGGCCTCTTCTCCTCAGCTGGCTTTTCCTCAGCGGTTTTTCTAGGTCTGCCTCTCTTCTTTGGAGCCTCGGTCTCTCGTTTTTCCTCAGTTTGTTTTTTTGGTCTACCACGTTTTTTAGGCTCGCTGGCTGGCTCCTCAACCTTCTCTTTTCTAGGTCTGCCACGCTTCTTAGGCTCAGCTTTAACCTCTTCTGTAACCTCTTTTCTTGGCCTACCACGCTTTTTTGGCTCTTTTGAAGCTTCCTCAGTCTTTTCTTTTCTAGGGCGCCCTGCTTTTTTCTTTGGCCTTTCTAATGTCTCTACAGTCTCTGTGATAACCTCTTCGACTGGAGCTTCTTCCTCTTCCCCAGGAGCTTCTTCACTTACAGGTTCTTCGCTTGTAGCTTCTTCAGCTGGTTGAGCCTCAGTGGCCTGCTCAGCTGGAGGAGTGTAATTTCCATCTTTATCATATACGCCACCAAACTCGTCATGGTAGTTTCCGTCTGGGTCGTAATATGTGCCGTTTGCGTATCTATAATAGCCTTCGGCGTCGTAATATCCGCCATACTCATCATAGACAGGCTCTTGAGGCGTCTCAGCTACTTGAGGCTGAGGTTCTTCTACGGTCGGCTCATCTTTCTTCCCCGCCCTCACTTTCTTGGCCTCTTTCTGGAGCATCTCACTTTCAAACTCATTAGGAATAGCGATGTTGTTTGAAGCAAGCAGTGCCTTCAGGCTATCTATTTCTCTATTTTGTGCATCTATCTGGTCATGAGCTTCATCAAGCTTCTTGTTTATCTCGTCTCTCATGTCTACCAGCATCTCTTTTTCATCTTTAGTCTGCTCTTCGACTTTGTTTTGAACGCTGTCATAAACTTTTGAAGAGAAAGTCTGGTATTCGGCGAGCATAGCTGTCTCGACATATTTTCTCTTTTCCTCAAGCTCCGTCCTTCTGTTCGTTATCTCTGTGTTGAGAGCTTGGGTCTCATTGTTGAACCTAACAGTAGCTTCGTCAAAGTCTTTCTCAAGCTGTTCTTGCTTTTTGACTTCGTCTTGTTGTTGCTTTTTTATGTAGTTGCTTTCAATACGGTTTGTAGACTCTTCTTGTTGTTTGCGAAGCCTGTCTACGTTTTCTTTACTTGCCTGAAGCTTTCTTTGATAGTCTTTTTGCGTATTCTCATAGTTTCTCTTAAGGCTGTCTATTTCGCTCTCAAGCTGTTCTATTTCCGAAAGTGTCCTCTGTCTAAAGTTTAGGTATGTCTCGGTCTCTTTCATAGCTCTATCGAGCACAAGTGAGCCATCTATGCCAGCCGTAGAGAAATCAAAGGTCTCATGTTCAACGGCGTTGAGCCTAGCTTTCTCAAGCTCCTCTTGCTCTTGCCTTGCTCTCTTCTCAAGATACTCGTTAAGGACAGGTATGCCTTTTCTAATTTCCTTTCTAGTAAAGAGCACTTCAAAGTCGACATAGTCTGGCATGGTCGTAACGGCTTTGTCTATAGCTCTATCAAAGTAGTGGAAAAGTTGATAAAAATCTGCAAGGTTGCTGTTCTCTCTCGCCTTGAGAGGTATGACGAACAGGTAGTTTATGAGTATAACCAAAACTGGCAAAATTAGCGCTTCGCCAAGGCCGACAAAGGTCACAGAAACCGTGCTGTATATTAGCGAGAAAATAAGCGCTACTGCAGCCAGACAAAAGTTTATGGCTGTCAAATTTTTGATGTTTGCCCTAAACGAACTCGTCTTTAGCGGTTTTTCAATACAGTTGTAGGCCGACATATAGTAGCTAGGCTCGTGCTCTCTATAGAGCATGTATTGATGCCAGTGATACCTAAAGAGCTTTGGCATCAAACTCATTTTCATCAAATTGTTAAACTCAATCAAGTTGTTGGCGTCAATATACTGATTTTTGTTGAGCCACCTATTGAGCTTATTGAGCATTCTCACCATTCTAGCCTCATACGAGAACATAGATTTTATGAAGAAGAATGCAATCAAAAGTAGTTCTAAAACAAGCGTCAAGATGAAGATGAGGTCTGTCCCCAAGCTGTTTGCAATTTGAGACAAGAACTGTTGTATCTCGACAATAATTGCACTTCCTAGAGCGTACATAATTACTCCTTTTTTTGGCCAGACGGCCTTAATTTTAATTTAGTATATCACACAAAAAAGATTTTAACTAACATTTTTCAACATTTTTTTGACAATTTTTTATATTTTTAAAATGCTTCAAAAAGCCTTTAAAACAAAGGAAAAGAAATCTATTTAAAAAATCAAATAAAATAGGGCAAAAAATTTTTTTGCCCTGTATTAAAACACTTTAATAAGTTCGCATGTGTTTATATTCACAATATAGCATTCGTCAATATTTATGGAAAAAGCTTTTTCTGCGGCAAGCTTATAGAGTTTTAGCTGGAGCCCGTAAGTCTCCTTTAGGCGCTCAGGCGAGCTGACTTTTGTGAGCTTATAGTCAAAAATGATATTTTTTGAGCCAAGACTCAAAAGGTCAATAACGCCCTGAACCAAAATCTTGTCCTCTTCTCCGCCTTCGACAAGCTCGGCCTTTGGAAGATAGAGCATAAACTGTTGTTCTTTAAAAGTCTGGCTTCCCGCCATAAGCTCTCTTATCTTTTTAGCCGCAGCATAGATTTTGTCAATATCCACCAAATTTGCGTTTTCAAAATTTGAAACAAACTTTTCAAACTCTTCAAAACTCCCCAAGTTGTCAAAATCTAGCTTTTCAAATATCTCATGATACACAGTTCCAAGTTCGGCTCCACCGTCAAACGAAAGGTGTTCGCTCAAACTAAAACTCTTTGGCATCATATTTTTGCTAGTAAATTCCTCTTCTTCTCTAAGCTTTGTCACACTGTTTTTTAAAGCTATATCTGTCGAATGAGGATAAGTGTAGTCAAAGTAATCCCTAAACTGCTTTAAGAGCTCGTCTTTCGCTACTCCAGTCTCAACTTCACTCTCAGCTTTATCCCCCAATAGGTCCTCAGCTGTCAAAAGGTTTGCTTCAGCGCCCTCAGCGAGGCGAGCGCTCTTTTTCTCGTAGAGCTCATTTAGTGTCTTTTCATCAAAACTTCCTAAGATAAGCTCAAGATATGTCTTTTTTCGCTGAGCGTCATAGTCTGTCATAAGGCTTTTAACTTCCCCGCTCAAACTCCCGACAAGATAAAGTTTGTTTTTAGCTCTTGTGAGCGCAACGTATAAAAGCCTCAACCTCTCAGCAAACTCCTCGCCCCTGTTTTTATAGAGCACAGCCTCATATACAGTGCTTGCCACACTCTTGAGCGAGACGCCCAAATCCTTGTTGAGTTTTAGTTCGTTATCGCCCTTAGACCTTTCAAAGCTCGCGCCTAGGTTTACGACAAACACAATAGGATACTCTAGCCCCTTACTGGAGTGAATGGTCGTAATGTTGAGACAGTCTTCACCACTGGCAAAATTTGGAGCTTTTACGACGCTAGAGCTATCTTTGACAAAACTGAGAAAACCCTTTAGGTCAAAGTTGTAGCCATTGGTCAAAAATTCATCACAAAATTTCTTTACTTTAAAATACTCCTCTCTCGTGACAGTCTCGAGCAAATATTTTTGACACACCTTTGTCAGCGCCTTAAAAATCCCTAAAAACTCAAGCTCAAACTTTTCTTTTTCTATCTCATCAAAAAATTGTAGAAGTTTTTTTGAAAGGTCATCGTTTTTTTGAAGTATATAATTTTGAACAGCTTTATAAAACGCTTTTTCGTTAGGTTGCGCCTTTCTTATTTCAAACAGGTCGCCGTCACTAAAGCCAAAGAGTTTTAAAGTCGAAGCAAGAGGAATGTCGTCACAACTATTGTTTATGTATTTTAGATAAGCAATCAAAACCTTTACACTTGGGCTTTCGTATAGCTCTTGGCGCGAATTGGCATAAAGAGGGAAACCCAGCCTCGAGAGCTCTTTGCAAAAGTCCTCAAAATATCCTCCTCTAGAGGCTAAGAGTATGCTTATGTCGCTAAACCTCACCTCTCTAAACTTTTTCTCGTCTTTGTCATAGATTTTTTTCTTCATAGCCTCGACTATCCTAGAGGCGACAATTCTCGCTTCATAAGTCCCCACCTTGAGCCCAAGCTCGCCCACCTCTGCCTCTTTGACGCTGTAGACCTCAGGAGCAAACTCACTCTTTGAGGACTTTGTCTTTAAAAACAGGTCTACCTGCACGCTGCCTTCGCCCTCGATGAGCTCATATTTTGCCCTTGGCACAAAGAGCGAGGTGTTTTTATAGTCGAGCTTTGCCGTGAGTTCTGTCATGATTTTGGAGAACACTATGTTTACAAACTCGAGGAGCCTCGGCTCACTTCTAAAGTTTGAGTTAAGCTTTTTAGCTTCGCTGTCTGTGTCTTCTTCATACCTTTTCTCAAGGCCTAAGAATATGTCCGGGTTTGCATGTCTAAAGGCGTAGATGCTCTGCTTGACATCTCCAACCATAAATCTGTTGTCTTTTCCTGCCAGCTTAGAAATTATTCTCTCTTGCAAAAGGTTTGCGTCTTGATACTCGTCTATAAAAATATATTTTATTCCTCTTGCTATCTTTTTTCTTATTTCCAAATTATCAAGAAGCTTGTCAGCATAATACTCTAGGTCTCCAAAATCTAGCGCATTTTTCTCCTTCTTGAGAGAGGCATATTCATTTGCGTATATTTTATATAGTTGTATGAGCCATAACACTACCTTTTTCCCTTGCTCAAATTCTGCATTTAAAGTATCAAAAGTAATATCTCTAGCTTTTTCCTTATTTATTTCTCTCGACACTGCCGTCTTAAACTCGTTGAAGAGCGGGTGAATTTTGCTACCTTCCACATAGTTAAGACGCGGAAAATTTATTTCTTTTATGATTTTTCTATTTTCAAAAAAATCTTTTTTAAGATTTATAGGCGAAAGCAAGGAAAGCATGTTGTTTATATATGAAGAATAATAATCCTCTTTAAGGCTCACACTGCGTCTCAAAAATTCATCTAAATTTTTACTCCAGCCAGCCACTTTATGGCAGAGCTGTTCGTTTAATATCTCTAGCGCAAGGTTTTTGCTAGCTTCGCCATAGAGCTTTATAGAGACTTTTTCTAGCCACTCCTCCTTGTTTTCAATACTCGTTAAAAATTCGCTAAAGTCTTTTATAATTCCACCAAGTTTGTTTTCCGTTCGGTCTCCAGCGTAAAAATCAATGAGGCTCTCATAGCCTTCAGGGCAAATCTCCCAAAATTTTTCAAGCGCAAGCGAAAGTGAGTTTGTTTTTAAATTTTCACTCTCTTTTTCGTCTATTACATTAAAATTTGGCTCTAAATTTAAAATATAGAAATATTTTTTAATTATTTTTTGAAAAAAACTATCAATAGTCGAAATATTTGCCGTCGGCAAGTCATCAATCTGTTTTAAAAGAGCTGTGTTTGACCTAGAAAGCTCTGTGAGCTTTGAAAGCAGTTTTTGCTTCATCTCCTCAGCTGAGGCCTTGGTGTAAGTCAAGACCAAAAGCTCTCTCACGTTCACCCCAGCTTCTGTGATAAGAGAAATTATTTTCCTTATCATGACAGTTGTCTTTCCGCTTCCTGCCGAAGCTGAGACTATGAGGTTTTTGTTTTTTGAACTCATGATTTCTTCTTGCTCTAAAATTCTTTCATACTCAGCCATGCTCTCCTCCTTTAAAGGTGTCTTTGTTTATAGCAAAACTCTTCTTTCTGGTCGAGCCCTGGTATCTGCACATTGCACCATATGGACAAAATCTGCAGGCGTCTTCGTTTGGCTTTTTCTCCATATAGTCCTCCTCAAGCTCTTTCGTCGCCTGCTCTATAAGTTTTAGAGCATAGTCTCCCATGTTGACAAAATCTTCCCCGCTGTAGAGAGGGCCTTGATACTCCTTTATATTTGCCTCAATGTTTTTCTTTGAGGTCTTTAGCTTGACGTTTATAAGCGTGCCCTTTGGGTCTTTAAACGAGAGCGAGTTGTCCATGGCCTCTATGACGTCATTGCTGTTTAAGATAAAACCTGTCATGCGGTATTTGTCTTTTTCGTCAGCAGAATTTTTGATAGGGAAATACACCATGCCCGCTGGAGTTTTTCGCAAGGCGTTTTCAGCGGCCAACATATATACAAAAAGCTGCATTTTTTCTCCATAATAGAGCTCATCGACTTTGCCAAGGTCTCTAGAGCCCGTCTTGTAGTCGACTATTCTAAAATAATCTCCATAAGTATCTATTCTGTCTGCTATCCCAACCAGTTTGTATTTAGAGCCGACCTCAAGCGCCTCAAACTGCTCTCCACCAAATTTGACCTCGAGCGCATATGGTTTAAACGAGCATATTCTCTCGCTTTCCTCCAAAAATTTCCCAAGTCTTTCACACTCTCCGCTCAAGATGTTTAAAGTAGGTTTGTTTATAGAAAAATTTAGCTTTTTAAACTTTGATTTTAAATTTTTTAGTATTTCTTCATTATTTTTTTGCAAATTTTTTAGTTTTACCTCGCAAAAAGCGTGCAAAACATTGCCGACATCAGCCTTGTTCATCTTGGCTTCATCTTGCTCATTTAGCCTCAGCGCATAGGAGCAAAAATGTTTGTATGGGCAAGCAAAATAATTTTCAAGCTGGGTCGCCCTGAGCCTTCCATCTCGCCCAGCCACGCTCAAAAGCCCCTTGACAGCTTGCCCAACTCGTTTAGGCTTTAGAAGAGCTTTGAGGCTCTCTTGGATATTTTTGTTTGAGCACAGCCTTATTTTTGCATAATCATATGTGCCTATGTCGTAGGCAAGAAGTTTGGCCTCTTCGACTTCGCTCAAGGTCAAATTGTTGAAAGGGCTCGAAATAGGTTTTAGGTCTACGCCTCCAAATTTGAAAAGCGACTTGATTTCGCTATAAAAGTTTGAACAGAGCTTCTTTTGCCCGTCGCTTGATAAGCTCGAATAGCCTATAAAAAGATGCTTCTTAAACTCTAAAAGAAGGTTATGAATTTTAAACCTATTTCTCCTGTTTATCATTCTCACTGTCGGGTTTAAACTATAGACTCTAGAGACTTTTGAGATGTCTTCGTCGCTTATGAGCCCAGTGTCGTTTAGCGTTTCAGGCAAGCCATCTTCGCTTGCGCCAAT
>CALVTI010000019.1 GCA_944361835.1 uncultured Clostridia bacterium | reverse complement strand
TTGAGGGCAGAAGTGTTTGAGAAAGTGGAGAGCTTTTCTATGGAAGAGATGAAGCGCTTTTCTACTCCAAGCCTCATCACTCGTTCGACAAATGACATCACCCAAGTGCAGATGGTGCTCGCTATGGGACTTCAAGTCATGATAAAAGCTCCTATAATGGCCGTTTGGGCGATCGTTAAGATCTTGGGCAAGAGCTGGCAGTGGTCGGTTGCGACAGCTATAGCTGTAGTTGTGCTCATCACGACAATCGCTGTGGTAGTGCTTGTGACCTTGCCTAAGTTTAGAAAGATACAAAAGCAGACTGATGAGCTAAACCGCATTACTAGAGAAAACCTTCAAGGCTCAAGGGTCGTGAGAGCCTACAACGCTGAAGGTTATCAGCAAGAAAAATTTGACGAAGCAAACACAAACCTCACAAAGACCAACCTCTTCACAAATCGCACCATGGCCATCATGTCACCTGTCATGATACTAATCATGAGCGGGCTGAGCCTTGCAATCTATTGGATAGGGGCGTTCTTGATAAATGGTAGCGCTATGCCAGCTGAACAACTGCAACTGTTTTCAGACATGGTCGTGTTCTCTTCGTATGCCATGCAGGTCGTGTTGGCTTTCATGATGCTGACCATAATCTTTATAATGCTTCCAAGAGCTACAGTTTCTGCGCGAAGAATAAATGAAGTTTTGGAGACAAAACCAACCATCTTAGATGGGAAAGTGGAGTCTAAGACTACTCTTAAGGGAGAGGTCGAGTTTAGAAATGTGGGCTTTAAATATCCAGACGCAGACGAATATGTACTTGAAAATATTAGTTTTACTGCCAAAGAGGGCGAGACGGTGGCGTTTATTGGCTCGACAGGCAGTGGAAAGAGTACGCTCATAAATCTTATTCCTAGATTTTATGATGCGACTGAGGGCGCTGTCTATGTAGACGGCATAAACGTAAAGGAATACACGCTATATGAACTGAACAATAAGATTGGCTACATACCTCAGCGCGCTGTAATGTTCAGCGGAACTGTCAAATCAAATGTCTCTCTTGGTGAGAAAGACGGCCTTAAGCCTAGCGAAGAAGACATTAAAAAAGCCATAAAAGTTGCTCAAAGCACAAGCTTTGTCGAGAAGATGGGCGGTCTTGAGGCCAAGGTGGAGCGAGGCGGAACAAACATCTCAGGTGGCCAAAAGCAGAGGCTTGCCATAGCTAGAGCTGTGGCTAGAAAGCCAGAAATTTTCATCTTTGACGATTCGTTCTCAGCGCTAGACTACAAGACTGATAGAAAGCTGAGAAGCGTGCTCAAAAAGGAGACAAATAAAGCCACTTGCTTCATTGTCGCTCAGCGAATAGGCACTATCAAAGACGCAGATAAAATAATTGTGCTTGATGAGGGCAAGATGGTGGGCATGGGCACGCATGAAGAGCTTATGAAAAACTGTAAAATCTATAGAGAGATAGCTTATTCTCAGCTCTCAGAGGAGGAACTAGCATGAGTAAGCCAATGCAAAGACACACTTATCAAAAAGCCAAAAACTTTAAAAGAGCTTGGGGAAGCCTAATCTCTTACTCTAAAAGGCACATAGCGCTCGTAGTCATAGCCATGATCTTTGCTGTGGCTGGCGCAGTTACGACGATTATTGGGCCAGATAAGATAAAGGACATAACAAATCTCATAAGTGACGGCCTTGGCGGAACGCTTGATATGGCCGGCATCACTAGAATAGCTATAATGCTGGTGATAATCTATGGCGTGAGCGTGATATGCTCGTACATTCAAGGCTACATAATGGCAGGCGTCACGCAGAGCATCTCCAAAAGGCTCAGGACAGACATCTCTAAAAAGATAAACCGTTTGCCTCTCAAATATCTCGATGCGCATAGCTATGGAGATATCTTGAGTCGTGTGACAAACGATGTCGACCTCATATCTCAGTCGCTCAACAACAGCGTGGTTACGCTTGTGAGCTCGTCTGCGCTTCTTGTTGGCGCAGTCGTCATGATGTTTGTCACAAACTGGATAATGGCACTCAGCGCAATCGGCTCTTCAATTTTAGGTTTTGTAATTGTGGCAATAATCCTCTCTAAATCGCAAAAGTACTTTAACGCCCAACAAGAGAGCCTTGGGGAGCTCAACGGGCATATAGAAGAAGTCTACAGCGGTCACAATGTCATCAAAGCCTACAATGCTGAAAAAGAGGTCAGGAGCGAATTTGACGGCATAAACAAAAAGCTCTACTCTTCAGCTTGGAAATCTCAGTTCTACTCAGGCCTCATGATGCCTCTTATGGGCTTTATTGGCCATCTTGGGTACACAGTCGTATGTATAGTTGGAGCTATTTTGATGGCTAGCGGTCATATAGACTTTGGGGTCATTACAGGGTTTATGATCTATGTAAGGCTGTTTACTCAGCCATTAAATCAGCTAGCTCAAGCCTTTACAAATCTTCAGTCGACTGCGGCAGCGAGCGAAAGAGTGTTTGAGTTCTTGGGTGAGCAGGAGCTTGAGGACGAAAGCTACAAGACCGAGAGGTTAGACAAGGTCAAAGGCAATGTAGTCTTCCAGAATGTAAAATTTGGATACGACGAAAACAAGACGATCATTCACGACTTCTCAGCAGAGATAAAAGCTGGACAGAAAGTCGCCATCGTCGGCCCGACAGGCGCAGGCAAGACGACCATGGTTAATCTCTTAATGCGCTTTTACGAGCTCAACAGCGGAAATATCTTCATAGACGGAGTGCCGATAAGTGAACTTACTAGAGAAAATGTGCATGAGCTCTTTTCTATGGTTTTGCAAGACACGTGGCTCTTTGAAGGCACGGTTAAGGAAAACATTGTGTACAGCAAAGAGAATGTGAGTGACGAAGAGATAGTCGAGGCCTGCAAGGCGTGTGGAATACACCATTTTATAAAGACATTGCCTCATGGCTATGACACTATCTTAGACGAAAACACCTCTATCTCAGCTGGCCAGAAACAGCTCCTAACTATAGCTAGAGCTATGATACAAAACAGCCCTATGCTCATTTTAGATGAGGCCACGAGTTCTGTGGACACGAGGACTGAAGAGCTCATTCAAAAGGCCATGGATAAACTCTCGAAAGGCAGGACTTCGTTTGTGATAGCCCACAGGCTGTCGACAATCAAAAACGCCGACCTTATCCTCTATATGAGAGATGGTGATATCAAAGAGCAGGGCACGCACGAAGAGCTCATGGCTAAGGGCGGAATGTATGCCGAACTTTACAACTCGCAGTTTGCTGAGAACTAGGCTTCGAAGGCGGGCGAGGCGCGGGCGCATGTGCGGGGCACATGCGCCTCGGCTTTTTCAGGGAAAAAGCCGAAAAGCCCCTGCGGGGCTTTTGCGCCTCGCCCTCTCTATGTTATACTCCCTCTAGGAGGAAAACCTATGCAAAAAGAAATAACTTCGCCTCACGACCTGCTCGATGAGAATGGTGAGCTTATAGAAGTCGGCTACGCAAAAAGCCTCATTTTAAAATATGATAGGTCCAAGATTAAAGCCGGGAGCCTTAGAATAAAGGAGTGGGACTATTATCTCGTCTACAATTCAAAATATGCTGTCGCGCTCACTGTGGACGACAACTCTTACATGGGGCTCTACTCAGTCACGCTCATTGACTTCGAAAAGCCTCACGAGATCACTAAGACTAAGATGTCTTTCATGCCAAAGGGCAAGACTAATATGCCATCTTCTAGCAAAGTGGGAGATATACGCGTTAAAGGAAAGGGCTATGAATATACTTTCTTAAACGATGGAAACGTAAGGAAGCTAATGGTAAAAGTAGCAAATTTTAAAGATAAGGAGCCAATAGAAGTAGAACTAGAGCTCTTTGATGAGCCTGAGGACAGCATGGTGATAGCTACTCCATTTATAGAGAAAAAGACGGCTTTTTACTACAACCAAAAAATTGTAGGATTAAAAGTAAGGGGCTTTGTAAATGTTGGAAATGAAACCATAACATTTAATCAAGCAGACTCAAGGGCCATTTTGGACTGGGGCCGTGGCGTGTGGACATATAAAAACACATGGTACTGGGGCGCTGGAGCAGGAGTTGTGGACGGGAAAGAAGTTGGGTTTAATATCGGCTATGGCTTTGGTGACACAACTAGGGCAAGTGAAAATATGATTTTCTATGAAGGTAAAGCTCATAAGCTGGACTTAGTTAGATTTAACATTCCTCAAGGCGAGAGGGGCAGAGACGACTATATGTCGCCGTGGACTTTTTCTTCAAACGACAAGCGTTTTGAGATGAATTTTGAGCCCATAATAGATCGCCACTCAAACACAAGCGCAATCATTATTTCGTCAAACCAACATCAAGTTTTTGGAAAATTTAGCGGATATATGACGCTGGACAATGGTGAAAAAATAGAACTCAAAAATTTTGTTGGATTTGCTGAAAAAGTAATAAATAAATGGTAAAAAGGCTAATTTTAGCTTTTTTATTTTATTTTTTAATAGATTTTTTAATTTTACAAATAATTTTTTCATGAAAATATTTTTATTATTATTTTTTTCATTTCTTAATATTTTTTCTTTTTCTCCAAGCTCTTCCTACGCTGAGGCGGAAATTTATATAATTCCCACCTCAATAGTCGAAAGCCCTTCCGACAACTTCATGTTTGTCGAAGACGGAAAAAAGGGGCTAAAAATATTGGCTGTAAAAATAGGGGACGAGACTGAGCTTTTTTCTTCGCTAGACCAGACCATAGCTCCGCTCAACGTCACGACCTATCTTGGCAGGGCGAGCCTCCCTAAAAATTTAAAGAACTTGAAGGTGACCTTTATTGTGGGCTATTCCTACTCTTTTCAAGAGCCTTCAAGTATGCGCTGTGCGCCTGCAAAACTGAGTTTTTCTAAATCTGCTGACGGCTCATATTTAAGCCAAATTCAAAACTCCTCTTCAAACGGTTTTTCGTTTAGAATAATGGTGAATTTTAAATAGCTAAATAATATACAAAAATATTTTTAAAACTCGACAAAATGTGATAAACTACTCTTGATGGAGAAAGTTATGAAAAAAACTCTACTCGTTTTTGCGCTATGTATGGTGGCGCTCGTTTTTGCATTCAAGGCTCCTGTCAGCGCAGAGGTTATAAACAATTCTAGCCTGACATTTTTTGCTTTTGGCGACTCTATAGCAGAAGGCACTGTCATGACCCAAAGCGGAAATGATGGAAACGAGAGTCTCGTCTTAGACGACGACGGTTCGTATTTTACAAGCAATAGATACAACAATAAACTTAGCGCAGAAATCTCAGCTTCAGTAGACAATGTAAATTACCAAAACTATGCTCACTCTGGCGACAAGCTCGCCGACTTCATAACTGTGGCAGATGGCATTTCAAACCTCGAAGAGGCTGACATTGTCACGCTTTGCATTGGCGCAAACGACATCTTAGGCCCAGGCCTTGACGCCATACCAAGCGAGATTACAGCTGACGTTGTGCTTGATTTGCTTGATGACGCTTCATCTCTTGACGAAAACGTCTTATCAAACACTATCTCGACAAACTTGACAAACAGAATTACTACGGCCATGGCAGAGGGCGCTCAAGCCTTTTCAGCTAGCTATGAGACTCAGCTAAGGAGTTTTTTAGCGAGCCTCAGCCCTGACGCCAATGTCTACATAATGACTGTCTACAACCCATACAAAGATGTCACAGTGAGTTTTAATGCCACTTATCTCGCTTTTAGCTTGACCATAACTTTAAACCTCGACGAAATCACAGAGCCATATTTAAACACAAACACTGACTCCGTCAACGAGACTATAAGGTCGGCTGTAGAAAACATTCAAAATGATAGCTCTGTTTCTCAAAATGTCGAGCTTATAGAGGTCTATGACGCTTTTGAAGGCGTTTATCAAAGCGGTGGAATAAGTGAGTATAAGGAATTGGTTCTTGTAAAAGACCAAGCTAGAGACAGCGAGACAACTCCGCTCAATGCGAGCGACCTAGGCTCTCTAGACTACCTCCTAGACCCTCACCCAGACGACGCAGGCCACGATTTAATCGCCCAGACTTTCTGGGCTCAAATGCAAGGCGAAAGCTCAGCTGAAGAGCTCAGCGTCTCACTAGCCCAAGGCTCTTCTTCCTCAAGTCTTGCCTCACAAAATTCTTTCACCTATGACTCTCAAGCTACTTACACCTTTAGTTTAAATCAAAATGCTGACTGGGTTTTGAGTTTGCCTTCGGGGAGCCAAGTGGCTTCGAGCAGTTCTTCGACTCAGCTGGTCGTTCCTGCTAGCCAGCTCGGCGTGGGCTCATACAACTTGACTGTTAGGCCAAACAGCTCAGCTGTGGAATATGCATATTTTCTCACCTTTACTGAGCCTGTCGTCGAGCCTGAGCCAGAGCCTACCGAACTTGTCGTAACGAGAGGAGATAGCGCGCTTGAGGACGGAACGACGCTTGGAAGCGTGATTGTAGGGAATTCTATCAGTTTATCCACAAACCAAAATGTTTTTGTAAAAGTCCAAAATGAGCTAGGCGACGAAGTCTTTTCAAATTGGACAACTGTCGGCTCTCAGGGTTATGACATAACTTTTACTCCAACCTTGGCGGGCTCATATACGCTTCAAATGTTTGAAGATGAGGTCTCTACTGATGCGCTGTTTTCGATTACAATTTCTGTCATAGACGAGCAGGAGCCTCCAGTCGAGACAAAACCTAATCCTTCAAACCTTTACCTAAGACTCTTCTCCTCAGCTCAAAACGGCGAATATAGCGACTACGAACAGATTGAGCCAGCCGACTATGATTATGAAATTACATATGCCTCAGGCACTAGCTATATCTTAAAACTTTGGGGCGAGGTCAGTGGCGAAAGTAGAGCCATATTAAGAAGCGACTATGACGCAGGGCAGAGTATATCTTTCTACTATGTAAGGTCAGGAAATGACTTAAAGTATATAAAGCTTGACACTTTGACAATAAACGCCGACGGCTCGGCTTCGTGGGAGAGCGGAAGCTCGCTGTCCACAACCGAAATCTATCTTCCTATCTCAGGAAATCTTCTAAATGTCGGCACTTATAGGTTCTTTGCTGTGCTAGAGGGCGTTGGAACTAGTTACAACATTTGCGAGATAAGACTAAATCCGCCAGAGACCTTGAGGATCTCAAGCATAGAGATGCAAGAGGAGAGAGGCGCGCCGGGCGAGCTCAGCGCCTACACTTTCGCGGTCATACTCCAAGACTCTTATGGCTTAGCCCCTGAGATCGTGTGGGAGATAGACGGAGAGGTGGTAGGCTATGGCTCAAGACTTGAGAGCTACGTTCCTACCGAGCAGGGCGCTCACAGAGTCACAGCAAAGCTAGTCATAAACGGCGTGGTCAGTGAAAACAGCGCCTACTCGACGAGCTTTAACGCGACCCAAAACAACACTATTGTCATAATAATAGGTTG
>CALVTI010000018.1 GCA_944361835.1 uncultured Clostridia bacterium | reverse complement strand
AAAGGTTCGCTTGCGCTGAAGAGACTCCTTCTCTTGCGCTCAGCCAGGGGTTTAGCTTCGCGCCCTAAGAAGCTCTTTTAGTATAAGCGAATGCTTGAAAAAAATCAAGCATTTTAGGAAAAAAATTGAAATAAAAAAGCGCCTGCTGTGAGGCGCAATTTTTATTTAAAATTTTAGTAGCCCATTGACATGTCGCCTTCCTCATACCCTTCAAGGCTAGTAGGGAATGAAGGAACTGCTACTGTCTGGTAGTCTATATTCATTCTACATGTCGCCTCACTAGTTCTAGTTCCGTTTTCTGTCACGAGCTCATGCGCGTAGTGATATGTAAGCTTTCCGTCTGTGATCGTATATTCATATGTAGTTGTCGTCACTGTTGTGATTGTCTCTTCAGCCACAGTCTGAGTCTCTTCTTCAGTGATCACAAACCTTAAGCTGTAGCTGTTTTCGCCAGTCTCGAAGAGCTCCATCGTCACGCCTTCGCCAGCCAGCTCCGCCTCTTGAACTACATAAACCATCGAGCCCAAAGAGGCGTAAAGATTTACATAATTTGTAGTGTCGGTTGAGCTGTATAGTTTTTTGCCGGTATTTACAGCATAACTTTGACCGTCAATAGTCCCTATAACATAGCTTTGGCTCATAGATGCGCTTTGGGTGGCCTCTACCAAACCACTAGCCGTAGCATTCATAGTCATTGAGACATTGATGTCATAATAGAAATTGTCTTCACTTTTGCTAACTCTAATTGTCCCACTAGTGTTAATGTTTCGGCTTACCCCATCTTCGTTAGTGTACTGATTATCTTCCATTCTCAAAACATAGTCATGAGTAACGGCTGAGAGCGTCTCGACTGAAGCGGCTGCGTTGAGAGCTTCAAGCGCTGGACCTTGCTCAATCGGCGTACCCTGTCCGCAAGCTGTAAACATGAGCGCTGTAGGAGCTAGAGCGAGCAAAGCGAAAAGTGTTTTTGTTATTTTCTTCATAAAAATCTCCTTTTAATAGTTATATTTTACCTTAAAATATATTCCAGGCAAAGCGATTTTTTGCATAAATCAAAAATTTTTACCAATATTTTTTGCCGTAGCCTGGCTTTATTTCTTGTCTTACACGGCCTATTACGAAGTCTTCTTTGTTTACCTTGTGAGTGATAGTCGTGCCGGCGCAAATGTAGCTGTCGTCGTCTATTTCGACCGGAGCTATAATATTGCAGTTGGAGCCAATGAAAACATGATTTCCCACTTTGGTCCTATGCTTTTCTCTGCCGTTGTAGTTTATGAATATGGCCCCGCAACCTATGTTGCACCTGTCGCCGATATCCGCATCGCCAATATACGCGAGGTGGCAGGCTTTGTTTTGCTTCCCGAGCCTTGAGTTTTTTACCTCAACAAAGTTGCCAATAACGCACTCGTCACCTATTAAGCTATCTTTTCTCAGCCTTGCGTAAGGGCCAACAACACAATTTTTGCCCACGACCGACTCGTTCATGACGCTGGCGTGAACTGTGGTGCCCTCGCCAATTTTACAATCTACGATAAAGTTGTTTGGCAATATTTTGCAGTTGTCGCCGATGGTCACGTCGCCTTCAATGTGATTGTTTTCATAAATTACAACATTGTCTCCAATCTTGACATTTGGCCCGATAAAGCAAGACTTTTCATCTAAAAATTTTACCATACTTACTCCTCTCCCACGGCTTCGTCAAACTCTTCTTCTAAAAGTTTGGTCGTGGATGCATCTATATCTACATTTCTCAGCTTTCGCTCTATTGTCCTTGATTTTTTGGTGGCGAACTCAATCGTGTTTGAAGCTTCCGCCAGCTTCTTTTGAGTCTTCATGAGCAGGTCTACAAATTTACCGAACTCCTGTTTGAAGACGCCCAGCAGTTGCCATATCTCCGACGAACGCTTTTCTATTGAGAGCGTCTTGAAGCCGAGCTGAAGGCTGTTTAGAAGCGCTGTCAGTGTGGTAGGCCCGCAAATTGTAACCTTATAGTCGCGCTGGAGCGACTCAGCTAGTCCCGGCCTTCTCAAAACCTCAGCGTAAAGCCCCTCAATAGCCAGATACATCACAGCAAAGTCTGTCGTCTTTGGAAGCTCTATGTATTTATCATGAATGGATTTTGCTTCTTCCTTAACTCTCTTTTCTATCGCCTTTAGCGCCAGCTCAATCGCCTCCGGGTCGCTTCTGTCGCTCGCCTCAACCAGCCTTTGGTAGTCCTCTAGAGGAAATTTTGCGTCTATAGGCAGCAGCACGGTCTGGTCATCTTTGCCTGGAAGGAATATCGCAAAGTCCACTCGCTCTTGGCCTTTAATGTTTACCTGCGAAGCAAACTGGTCATGCGAAAGCATTTGCTCTAAAAGATTTGAAAGCGAAACCTCACCCCACACGCCACGCGTCTTTACATTTGTGAGAACTTTCTTTAGGTCTCCCACGCCACTTGCGAGCTGTTTCATCTCGCCAAGGCCTTCATAGACTGACTGGAGCCTGTTGTTGATGACGTTAAAGCTCTCAGTGAGTCTGCGCTCGAGGCTTACGTTGAGCTTTTCGTCCACAGTTTGACGCATCTCTTCAAGCTTTTTCTCGTTGTCAGCCTGAAGCTTGGCCATGCCGTTTTCAAGCACGCCTGTAGCGCGAGCAAGTCTATCTTCATTACTTTTTAATATGCTCTCGAGCCTATTTTGCACGACTATGAGTTCTTGCTTTTGCATACTCTGATTTTGCGAGATGTTGTTTACGACAATGTCTGAGTAATTTTTTACTGCGTTTAAGAGCATTTTGTTTATTTCATTAAACATCTCTGTCTGCATGTCAAAGTTTTTTTCTATCTCTTTTATAAGCGCCTTTGTGTCTGTGTTTGAGCTAGATTTTTTTACTAGTATAAAGACGAGGAGTATGACACAAACGGCGACCAAACTAATCGTTATGGCATCTAACATATTCTTTCACCTCTTTTAAAAGTGCCTGTTTTTCATTTGGAATAATTCCGTCAAAAACCTTATCAAAAATGTCATATAAAAGCGCAGAATATTTTCTTTGAGGAAAATCTGGAAAATTCTTTTTTATATCCTCGCCATTTATTTTTAATTCTTTTATATGAATAGGTAATTTATGATTTTTAATATAATTTTCGAAAAAATAATATTTTGAATATAAAAATTTTGATTTTAAACGCAATAATTCTTTAATTTTTCCAAAATAATCATAATATTTAAAGAAATATTTTTTATTTTGCATTTTATTTAATGCGTCAAAATAACCACAAACTATTTTTATATTATTTTCTATTGAATATCTGTTTAGCGAAAAAGCTTCTTGCCCTAGGAGGAATTTTAGATAATACTCAATGCAATCTGGATTTATTGAATTTACGATGTCGACAAGTAAGCCTACAAACCTGTCGCCGTCAGCCACTTTTTTTACCATTTTATATTTTACTCTAGATACGTGCACAAACATGAGAGGCCACAGGCCAAGGTAGTTTATGAGGTTTAACCCTGTCATGTGGGCGTCTTTTTTAGAAACGCTGTATTTGGTCGGCGAGTTTAAGATTTTGGCCAGCTCTTGAAATTTTCGCGTGCCAGTGATATCTCTCAGCCTATATGCCATTTTTTTTGCCATCAAAAATGTCTGGCGGTCTATCTTAAAACCCAGCTCACACGCAAACCTAATCATTCTCAAAATCCTAAGCCCGTCATTTTCAAAGACATATGACGGCGTCTCCACCGTCCTTATAATGCGTTTTTGCAGGTCGTAAATGCCAGAATATATGTCTATTATTTCATCTTTGTTTATGTCGTAATAAATGGCGTTTATGGTGAAGTCTCTGCGACGCGCGTCTTCTCTAATATCCTCGACGAAATCTACAGTCTTTGGGACATGTTTTCCGCCAAAGTCATAATTGTCTTTTCTAAAAGTAGAGTACTCCCAAAGCTCGTTGTCACAACGAATGAGCATGGTGCCGAGCTTTTTGTTGCGCTCTTTGACCTCAAACTTAGAGCCTTTCAAAATATTTTCAAGCTTCTCTGGAGAGAGCTTTGACGCAAGGTCTACGTCTCCTGCGCTTATCCCCATGAGCGAATTTCTCACATAGCCTCCCACGACATAGAGCGGAGCGTAGCGTCTAAGCTTTCGAGCTAGTTCGACTAAATTTTCCGAAACTACTATTTTCATAACTTTTATTATACCAGCAAGCAAACTTTTTCACAACAAAAAAGTTCTTTCAAA
>CALVTI010000017.1 GCA_944361835.1 uncultured Clostridia bacterium | reverse complement strand
AGGGCCTGGAGTGTAGTCGAGAGCATATCCGTTTGCGAGCGCATTGTTGGAGTCAAAGTAAGAAGGCGTGTTTAAGCTCTCAAGGCTAGAGTCGCTCTTAAGCGCTATATATTTATATGTTGCCCAGCTCATAGCTCCGCTCTGCTTTTCGCTCCACTCAAACACAACAGATTGGTCTGTATAAAATTTTGAAATCTGCCTGTTTTTCTCATACTGCGTCGAGCCAGCTATAGACCTCACTTTAGAGAAGACGAGGTTTGAGATCTCTTGTTTGTCAATGTTAAAAGTCTTTTGTGTATATTTTGCACTTGCAGAAGAGTAGCCTCTGCCGTAATACACTCTCACTCTATAATTTCTATACTCTCCCTCTGGGCACGAAAAGTCCATTCCGTCAGCGTCCACTGGGTCTAGACTAGTGATGGAGTATACCTCCGTCCAAGAGTTTCCGCTTCGCTCCTCGACCACAAGCCTTACAGGTGAGTTAAACACACTATAGCCCTTTGGGTTTAGCATAACGTTGACGTCCTCTCTCGTGTAAGTTCCTGAGTTTAGAGTCTGGCCGTTTGCTGTGATACTGCTGTCTTGGCTTGTCGTGGTGATTTCAAAGTAGAACCACTGACTAAAGGTCTGCGAGGTGTTGTACACATTGTCTCTTATGTAGTAATCGTATGTATAGGTCACCTTGACAAGATATGTGCCCTTGTCTGTGATAGAGCCGTTGGAGAAAGGTGTTTTAGCTTCTGTTTCTGTTCCTGTGTCCCATTTGGTGCCTGTCCACTTATACACAGTCCCTTCGCTCAAGTTTGCATTATACCTAAAGCTCACAGGAGCCTGGTTTGTCGAGACTGGAGCTGTAGTGTCGGGATTTAAATTTACATAGTTTGTGTCGTTTGCGTAATTGCTTCCAGAAATATCAGCCTGAGAGTTTATGGTGTTGTCGCTATTAAAGCTCTTAAACTCCACGAGGTTGTCCTCTTCAGGGCTTATGTTTATGTCTGTGTAAAATATTTGGTAGCCAAAGACGTCTAGCCTTGCTGGCTTTTGAGCCACAATCCTCTCGCCAGAGAGCTCAATAATCTCTCCATCGAGCACATAGATAAAGTCATAAGAAAATTCGTATTGCCCGAGCTCATTAAAAGTTATGACAATATTGCTCCCTACGACTCTTGTCAAAACAAAAGGCTCGTGGTCAGCCACATCCGTGCCGTCATAGTAGATGACGGTCGAATAGGTCACGCCTTGGTAGTCAGTGTAGTCTATGTTCACCCTAAATTTATCTTGAGGGAAAGTTAGAGTAGGGAGGTTTAGTGTGGAAGAAGAGGCGTTGTAGTTGAAGAAATAGTTGTCTTCATAGATAGAGGTAGGCGAGATGGAGGCGGTCTCAACATTCGCCATGCTCATGTTTGGTCTGTTTGCATCCACAGCATTGAAATATGAGGTCGTCTTAAACACATAAAAAGTCACGCTGTAGCTTGCTGGAGTCGAAACTGTAAAGTCCGTTCCGCTAAACTCAATCACATTCGTAATAGTCAGCTCATATCTGCCCTCAGCAAAAGCGTCCTCTGCTGCAAACAAATCTATCGTGATAGTCGCGTAGTCAAACTCTTGTGCCTGAGCTGTATTTGGACTCTGTGAACCATAGAGATAGGTGTAAGAGGCGATGACCGCGTTGTGGCTTACAGTAGAGCCATTCACTCTCAAGGAAATAGAGCTCGACGAAATGTCTATAGGAGTCGCCAGACCGACGCCGGCCTCATTTGTAAAACCTACAGTCGAGGCGTCTATGTATGTGCTTTTATTGGTGTTGATATAGCCTTCCTCATTCGTGTTGTAGTTGAGAGGGTTCACCAAAAACACGGTGCTTCCATTAGTAGGTGGAGTAACAGACGCTCCACCATAGATGCTAGAAATATTCAGTACGAGCTTTTCGCCTTCATCAAAGAAGAAAGCGTTTCCGCTCATGTCGGTGGTGATCTCATCGCTGGCAGAAACTTCACCGTCGCCGTTTGAGTCGTTATAGGCCCTAAAGTAGTTTGGCATACCTGTCGTCTCAGCATAGACGGCGGTGGAGGCCTCTTTAGAGAAAAGAGAAATGCCAGAAGCCACCCCGCATATGCAAGCGAGAGTTATAAAAACTATATTTTTAAATTTTGAAGAAGTCATATGTTTATCTCCATTTTTAAAAGTCAAAAATATTCTATCAAAATTCGACAAGTCTTGCAAACAAATAAGGCTAATATTAGTATAAATAATAATATAATATTTAAACTGACTTTTAATTAAAAGCGCATTTTTTTGGTACAAAAATTACCCCATTTTTATGAGGAAAAAATTAAAAAAATATTTTTTAATTAAAAAATAAATAAAAAAGCACCATTTTTGGTGCTTAAAAATCAAAATCATCAAACGAAACAGGTTTTTTTGCAAAAACTTTTTTGTTTCGAGCTTTCATGTCGTAGAAGATTTTTTCTTCGTCGAGTGCTTTCGATGGGGCATATTCTTCGGCCGCTATTCTGTGGTCAAACTCAGGCGCTTTGTAAAACGGGTCAAACTTTGTCTTAATTGGGTTTACCTGAAAGATCTTTACTATGCCAGTAAACTGTGGCAGTTGGCCGAGCTCATAAGGATATATGAGCGGGCGAGTGACAACTTGTTTGCTCGTCGTCGAAGAGTTTTGGTCGGACTTTTTCTCGTTTTTGGACACAGAGGTGTTCTCAGTCTGGATAGAAATGTCTCCACAGAGCTTTGAGAAGTCCTCTTTGGTCTTTTGGTCTTCCGTTCCAAGATAGATTTGGATATTGCAGTTACCTTTGATGACGTCTGCCACGTCTTTGCCATACTTGTTGTCGAGCTGGCTATAAGACTGAATGACTAGCTCAAACCATATTTTCCTCGAACGCGCAACTGTGATAATAGAGTCCATCTTGTCTATTTTAGGCAGGTTTGCAAACTCGTCGAGGAGGAAATAAACTGGCTTTGGAAGCTCTAGGTTTTTAGTACGGCTAGCTATGTCTATGAGCTTTTTATAGAGCTGAGAAATACACATGGTCGCGATGCAGTGACGGCTCTCTTTCTCGTCAGGAACTTTTATAAACAGCGCGGTCGGCCTGTCCACAAAGTCATCAAACACCATGTCTGAGTAGCTCGTGGCGTATGCTATACCGCCGTCTTGAAATTTAGCCAGGCCCGTCTGGACTAGCCCCATGTATGACTTAGAAGTGCCTGGGGCATTGTTGATGCTAGTGGAAACGAGGGCTTGGACTTTAGAAAACTTGTCTCTTCCGCTACAATATTCTCTCAGCGTGCCAAACGGATTGTCCGGGTCGAGGTCTTTGTGGGTGGCCATGCGTTGGAGGTTGTAGAAATTAAATTTCTCAAGCGTCATGCCAAGCTCTGGGTTTGTGCTGTCTTCGAGCATGGCCAGCATGAGGCCGTAGACAAAGTCTTGTGCGCCTTTCTCCCAAGATGGGTCGTTTTTGTTCTCGATAGGAACAATGTTGACTGCGACCTCTCTCAGCTCGTTTTCCGCGCTGTCTTTGAGTTCTTGCTTTTTGGCTTTAATGTCTCCGTCGAGAGTCTCTTTGTCAGGGTAGGCTATGCCGTTAAACTCATACCACTCGTAGTTATATTTTGGAGCAATGACTTTGAGATGAAGGTCTGCCGGGTTGACGCCTTTATAGACCTTAACTTCGCTCTCGAGGTTTAGCGCTCTATGATACTCTTTATACGCGTTTGCCATAGGGTTCCAGCGCGTCGAAGCGTATGGCGTCCTGAGGTCTAAGACGAGCAGGCGATAGCCTTGCTCTTTCAGCTGGATGCTGTGTCTGTTGTAGAGCTCGCCCTTAGGGTCTGTTATGACCATACATGGTTTTTCCGCCGTCTTTGATAGTATCCTTATGCTTGGGTCGATATAACACGTCGTCTTTCCGCTTCCTGTCGTGCCTATGATGAGCGTGTGGATAGGTGAGCGAAGGTTTATTTGAAGCTTGTTGTTTACTCTTTCGTTTCTAATAAGTATGCCGGCCTGTTTTAAAAGAGGCAGGTTTGAAAGCGTTGTCGCTCCAAACTGTTTGTCGCTCAAAAGCTCTTTTTGAGTCACCCAGCGAGAGTCGTAATATTGGCTGACCTTTTCTCCGCTCTTCGTGACTCCGCTTCCCACGCTCGTCTCTTTAGACCCGCCTTTGTCTTCTTTTAAGA